>DATNJD010000047.1:0-4520 GCA_035604075.1 Acidimicrobiales bacterium | reverse complement strand
CGGCGCCCCGGCTGGCACCCGACTCTAGCAGGACCTTCCCCGGGCCGTCCGCCACGGCTCCCACCTGGGCCGATTGGTGTGCCGAGGGGGCGGGCCGACACTCAGCGGGCCGAGGAGGCCAGGGCGACCCGGGTGGCTTCGACGTCCCGCGTCATCTGGGCCACCAATTCGTCGACGCCGTCGAAGCGCCGGTCGTCTCGCAGTCGCTGCACGAAAGAGACCTCGGCCTCTTCTCCATAGAGATCGCCGGAGAAGTCGAGGAGGAAGGCCTCGAGGATGGGCGCCCCGGCCGGGGCGTAGAAGGTGGGCCGACGGCCGAGGGACACCGCCGCCGGATGGACCGATCCGTCGGGCCGTCCGTACCAGCAGGCGTAGATACCCTCACCAGGGAGGGCGATGTCGGACGGGACGTCGACGTTGGCCGTGGGGAAGCCGAGTTCGGGACCGCCGCGGCCGTCTCCGTGGACGACGACGCCGCGGACCTGGTAGTGCCGGCCGAGAAGGCGCGCCGCGCCGGCCACATCGCCGGCGGCCAGGAGGCCGCGGATACGGGTGGAGGAGACCGCCTGACCAGCTGTGTCGGATTCGAGGTCGAGGCCCACCACCTCGAAGCCGTGCCGGCGGCCCATCTCGGACAGAAGGGTGACGTTGCCCTTGCGGCCGTGACCGAAATGGAAGTCCTCCCCCACCACCACCAGTCGGGCGCCGAGGGCCCGGACGAGGACCTCCATGACGAAGTCCTCGGCCGTTTCGTTGGCCCGGGCATCGTCGAAGGTGACGACGACGGTCCGGTCGAGACCGGTGGCGTCGAGCAGCTCGAGCTTCTGGTCGAGATCGGTGAGGAGAAGTGGGGCCGACTCGGGACGGACGACGGTGGCCGGATGACGGTCGAAGGTCACCACCGCCGTGTCGAGGTCGCGTTCGGCCGCCATGGAGCGCAGCGCCGCGATCAGATGACGATGACCGGTGTGGACACCGTCGTAGGCGCCGATGGTGACCGCCGTGCCGCGCTCGGGCGGTGTGCAGTTCTCGGGTCCGACGACAACCTCCATCGTGCCGAGGTTAGTGGTGCGTTGCACCACGCCCCGCCGGTCGGTCACGACCGGAACCCGTGGCGCGGGGACCGCCACCGGTCTCGAGGGTCATCCGCTCGCCAGGAGGACGCAGGCGGCCACCATCCGGTCGGTCTCGGTGCCTTGGTAGACGGCCAGGAGTTGTCCCCGACGGTCGACGAGAGCCCAGGGACCGGCGCCGGTGGCGCCCAGCGCGACCTTGTCGAGAGCGAGACCGTGCGAGACCTGACGCGCCGTCTGGTCGTCCACCTCGACCTGCGCCATGTCGCGCAACGCCTGGACGGGCGTGAGGATGTGCGCCGGCGTGAGCTCGTCGAGGCGATGGGCGTCGGGCACCCCGAAGGACCCCACGCGTGTCCGGCGCAGATGCCGGAGGTGGGCACCGCCACCGAGTGCGGTGCCGAGATCGGCGGCCAGGACGCGGATGTAGGTGCCCGACGAGCACTCGACCACGACGCGATAGCTGCCCGGTTCGTCGCCGGGAGAGACGATGTCGAAACGGGTCACGGTGACCGGGCGCGCCGGGCGGTCGACCTCGACACCGGCACGGGCCAACTCGTGCAGACGGCGTCCGCCGATCTGGACGGCCGAGACCATGGGCGGGACCTGCTCGATGTCGCCTGTGAGGGTGGCGGCCACGCGCCGGACGTCGGCCAGCGAGACCGCACCCATGTCCCAGGTACCGGTCACCTCACCGGAGGCATCGAGGGTGGAGGTCGCCGTGCCCAGGACCACCTCACCCTCGTACTGCTTGCCCAGAGCGGTGAGGAAGCGCAGCGTCCGGGTGACCCGGCCGATGCCTACGAGCAGGATGCCGGTGGCGTCGGGATCGAGGGTGCCGGCATGGCCGACGCGGCGCTGACCGAAGAGCCGGCGGCAGCGGGCCACGACGTCGTGCGAGGTCCAGCCGGGCTCCTTGTCCACCACCACCAGGCCCATCGGCCCTGCGTCACCACCACCACGGCCGTCAGCCGACATCGTCGCCCGGCTCCTCGTCCGCCTTATCGGTGTCGTGCAGGCGGCGGAGGACTTCTTCCACCTGGAGCCCATGGGCCACCGCCGGGTCGGATTTGAACACGAGGAGGGGCGTCCGCTTGAGTCGGACCTGACGTCCGATCTCGCGCTGGAGGTTCACCCGTTCGTCGGCCAGCGCCTCGGCCGCCTCGTCGGACAGTGAGCTCAGGTAGACCGTGGCCTGGCGGAGGTCGGGGGTGGTGTCGATCGAGGTGACGGTGATCAGGCGGAGCCGGTCGTCGATGTCCGACAGGCGCTCGAGGGCATCGGCGACCACCTCGCGCAGCACTTGATTCACGCGCGCCGTGCGCGGGTAGGGCGATGGCGACTTGTCGTGCGACCGGCGACCGCGGACCATTCAGGTGCGCGGGATCTCGCGCTCCTCGAACGTCTCGATGATGTCGCCCTCCTTGAGATCCTGGAAGTCCGACAGGCCGATCCCGCATTCGAAGCCGCTCTGCACCTCACGGACGTCGTCCTTGAACCGGCGCAGGGAGGTGATGGTGCCCTTCCAGATGATGACACCCTCGCGCAGGAACCGGACCCTCGAACCGCGGGTGATGACGCCGTCGCGGACGTAACAGCCGGCCACCGCTCCCACCCGGGGAACCCGGAAGACGTTTCTTACCTCCGCTTCCCCGGTGACGATCTCCTCGACCTCGGGGGCGAGCATGCCCACCATGGCCTTCTCGATCTCCTCGAGGAGCTTGTAGATCACTTCGTAGGTCCGGATCTCGACGTCGCGCTCGACCGCCATCTCGCGCGCCCGCCGGTCGGGACGGACGTTGAAGCCGATGATGGTGGCGTTGGACGCCACCGCCAACTGGACGTCGTTCTCGGTGATACCCCCCACCCCACGGTGGACGAAGCTCAGCTTCACCTCGGGTCGTTCGAGCTTGCGGAGGCTGTCGGTGATGGCCTCCAGCGTGCCCTGGACGTCGGCCTTCAAGATGAGGTTGAGAGTGGCCGATTCGCCCCTTTGGATCTGCTCGAAGAGATCCTCGAGGCGCGCTCCCGGCGCCGTCGGCGAGGGGGCGTGGCCGGCGACACGGTAACGACGCTCGCGTGCTTCGCCGATGGTCCGGGCCGTCGTCTGGTCGGACGTGACCCGGAATTCGTCGCCGGCGGCGGGGGGTTCGGAGAAGCCGAGGACCTGGACCGGCGTCGACGGCGGCGCTTCTTTGACCTGGTCGCCGTGGTCGTCGATCAGGGCCTTCACCCGCCCCCAGGCGGCACCGGCCACGATGGGGTCACCCACCCGGAGGGTGCCGCTCTGCACGAGGAGGTTGGCCACCGGTCCCCGTCCCGCTTCCAGATTCGCTTCGAGGACCGCCCCGCGGGCACGTCCCTCGGGGCTCGCCAGCAATTCCTCGACCTCGGCCACCACGATCAGCTGCTCGAGGAGCTCGTCGAGGCCGATGCTCTGCAGGGCTGAGACTTGAACCACGATCGTGTCGCCGCCCCAGGCCTCGGGAACGAGACCGCGCTCGGAGAGCTGCTGCAGGACGTGGTTGAGGTCGGCGTTCTCCCGGTCGATCTTGTTGACGGCCACGACGATGGGAACATCGGCGGCCCGGGCGTGGTCGATGGCCTCGACGGTCTGGGGCATGACGCCGTCGTCGGCCGCCACCACCAGGACCACGATGTCGGTGACGTCGGCGCCGCGTGACCGCATGGCCGTGAAGGCCTCGTGGCCGGGTGTGTCGATGAACGTGATCAGGTGCCCGTTCACCTCGACCTGATAGGCCCCGATGTGCTGGGTGATGCCTCCCGCCTCACCGGCCACGACGTTCGAGTGGCGGATCCGGTCGAGAAGGAGGGTCTTGCCATGATCGACATGGCCCATGATGGTGACGACCGGAGGCCGGGGACGAAGGTCTTCCTCGCGTTCCACTTCCACGTCTTCGAAGTACTTGGCCTGGAGCTCGGCTTCCTGCTCCTCACCGGGGTCGACCAGCCGGATCTGCGCACCGATCTCCGCCGCGAAGAGCTCGATCATGTCGTCGCTCAGTGACTGCGTGGCGGTGACCACTTCTCCTTGGAGGAAGAGGAAGCGGATGACGTCACCGGCCGATCGGTTGAGCTTCGGCCCGAGCTCGCGCGGGGTACTGCCGCGCTCGATGATGACCTCGAAGTCGGGAACGGGAGCATTCGACGGCGTGTAGGTGGTCGCTTGCGTCGGCTCGAGCTCCTCGAGATTGCGACGCCGGCGACGCGGACGGCGCTGGGGCGGTCGGCCCCGGCCACCGGGACCGCCACGAAGACCGGGGGGTGGCGGACCTCCACCGGGTCGTCCACCGAATCCACCACCGCCACCGCCGGGGCCGCCGCCGCCGGATCGGCCCGGGGGGCCGCTGGTCGTGGGGCGTCCACCGCCGGCCGGTCGTCCCCCGGCGCCCGGGGGTCCGCCGGGGCGCGGGCCGACGGGTGCCA
>DATNJD010000046.1:0-3474 GCA_035604075.1 Acidimicrobiales bacterium | reverse complement strand
TTGACGACACGGGAGCTCGCGGGGCGAAAAGGGCGCCCCCGGCAGGACTCGAACCTGCGCCACCGGCTCCGGAGGCCGGTGCTCTATCCGCTGAGCTACGAGGGCGGGTGAAGTGGCGAGTAGGCGGACGCCGGGGATCGTCCGACGGTGACCCGCGGTTTCGTACTGTAGTCGGCGACTCCAGAGGCACTCCGGGCCCCCCGGGGAGCAGCAGGAAGTGCCGGGGTCCGCCGTGAGCCGCAGGATTCGCCCGGTAGCCTCGTAGCCATGGGAGCCGAGGCCGAGTCTCCGTCGGGAGACCCGTTCCCCCCGGACGAGGGACCGATCGGCGCGGACCTGCTCCCGAGCACCGCCGATCGAGGAGCCGACGGGCGCCTCCGCGTCGGCGGTGTCGATCTCGTCACCCTGGCCGACGAGATGGGTACGCCTCTCTTCGTCTACGACGAGGCCCATCTGCGGTTCCGCTGTCGTGAGGCGGTCATCGCGTGGGGCGACGGTGTGGCCTATGCCACCAAGGCATTTCTGTGCACGGCCATGGCTCGCCTGGCGTACGAAGAGGGGATGGGACTGGACGTATCGACCGGCGGTGAACTGCACGTCGCCCTGTCGGCCGGTGTCCCCGCGGCGCGGCTCGTCATGCACGGGAACAACAAGTCCAGCGAGGAGCTCGCCCGGGCGATCGAGGTGGGGGTGGGGCGCATCGTGGTGGACTCGTTCGACGAGATCGACAGGCTGGCCAAGCTGACCGGCACCGTGGTCGGCGGTGGCGGTCCTGGCGTGCTCCTTCGCGTCACACCGGGCGTCGAGGCCCACACCCACGACTTCGTTCGCACGGGTCAGGAGGATTCGAAGTTCGGTTTCGGCCTGTCCTCCGGTGCGGCCACCGAGGCCGTGGCCCGGATCCGAGCGCTTCCCGGGGTGAGGCTGATCGGGGTTCATGCCCATATCGGCAGCCAGATCTTCCGCGTCGAGTCCTTCGCCGACGAAGTCGAAGCCCTGGTCGGTTTTTTCGCGCCTCTCGATCTCGGTGAACTGTGCATCGGGGGCGGGCTGGGCGTGGCCTATGTGACGGGAGAACGTGCCCCGAGCCTGACGCAGTGGGCCCAGATCGTCCATGACGCCTGCCGTCGTGCCGGTCTCCCCGACAACGTCCGCCTGACAGCCGAACCGGGCCGGTCGATCGTGGCCACCGCGGGTATCACGCTCTACCGGGTGGGGACCATCAAGGAACTCCCCGGGCTGCGAACCTACGTCGCCGTGGACGGCGGCATGAGCGACAACCCCCGCCCGGTCCTCTACGGCAGCGGCTACGAGGCCTTTCTGCCCCGGGAGCCGGGGGCGACCAGGCCCCGGGCCGTTCGAGTCGTCGGTAAGCACTGTGAGTCAGGTGATGTCGTCGTGGCCGACGCCCGTGTCCCAGCCGACATCTCCCTGGGGGACGTCCTGGCCACCCCGGTCACGGGCGCCTACGGGTACGCGATGGCCTCCAATTACAACAAGGTGCCCCGACCTGCTGTGGTCTTCGTGGCCGACGGCGCCGCCCGGGTTGTTGTACGGAGGGAGACGGACGACGACCTCGTCCGTCTCGACGGCTGATCCCCGGAGTCGGGTGATCCGACGTTCACCGGGATCCGGCCGCCACCGGCGGTAGCGTGAACGGATGGCGCAGAGGGCGGAGGTGAGGCAGTCCCAAGGCCGCTCCGGCGCCCTCGACCAGCCCGTTCGAGTGGCCGTCCTGGGGATCGGGAATGTGGGTGGCGCCCTCGTCTCGCTCCTCCTGAACGAGGGCGATGCCATCGCGGCTCGCTCAGGTGTCCGCTTCGAACTCGTCGGGGTGGCCGTGGGAGACGCCTCCCGAGCCCGCGCCGGGGTGCCCCCGGGTCTCGTCACCGGCGACGCCAAGGGCCTCGTCTCGGCCCCCGACGTGGATGTGGTGGTCGAGCTCATCGGCGGCCTCGACCCCGCCCGGGACCTCGTGGAGACGGCGTTGGCGGCGGGGCGCCCGGTGGTGACCGCCAACAAGGAGCTGATCGCGGCCTACGGCGCCTCTCTGGCCGATGTGGCTACGGCTTCGGGAGTCGATCTCCTGTACGAGGCGGCGGTGGCCGGCGCGATCCCCATCATCCGACCGCTGCGCGAGTCCCTGGCCGGCGAGCGCATCCGGCGGGTGGTCGGAATCGTCAACGGGACCACGAACTTCATTCTGACGACGATGTCCGAGCAGGGTCTGTCCTACACCGAGGCACTCGGCGAGGCGCAACGTCTGGGCTTCGCCGAGCGTGATCCGGCATCCGATGTCGAGGGACACGACGCCGCCGCCAAGGCGGCCATTCTCGCCAGCCTGGCCTTCCGTTGCGTCGTCGTGGGTACCGATGTGCCCCGTGAGGGGATCGCCTCTGTCGACCCCGTCGACATCGCCTTCGCCGATCGACTCGGGTATGTCGTCAAGCTCCTGGCGGTGGCCGAGCGCTTCGACCAGGACGGTGGTGAGAATGACTCACCCGAGATCTCGGTTCGTGTGCATCCGGCCATGCTTCCCCGCACGCATCCTTTGGCCGCCGTACGCGGCGCATTCAATGCCGTCTTCATCGAGGGTGCCGCCGCCGGCGAGCTCATGCTCTACGGCCGTGGTGCGGGCGGGCTGCCCACCGCGTCGGCCGTTCTCGGGGATCTCATCGACGCCGCCCATCACCTGCGGTCCCGGTCACCGGCCCGCGTCGCCCCCCGCGTCGAGGCGCGCGTCCGACCCGACGACGACCTGTGGTGCGCGTGGTACCTGAGCATCGATGTCGCCGACCGTCCCGGCGTCCTGGCCGCGGTGGCGCAGGTCTTCGGCGATCACGGAGTGTCGATCCGATCGATGGAGCAGGTCGGCCTCGGAGACGAGGCCCGACTCATCTTCCTGACGCATGTGGCGCGTGCCGGGGACGTCCGTCTCACGATCGACGGGCTCCGCCAACTCGAGGTCGTCGATCGTGTGGGCGGTGTCCTGCGCATCGTGGGCGATCAGGACGAGGACTGAAACGCATGGATGAGTGGCCCGGGATCATCGAGGCGTACCGCCACCTTCTTCCCGTGACCTCGGCGACACCGGTGGTCACGCTCCTCGAGGGTGGAACTCCGTTGTTGCCGGCGCCGAAACTGTCGCAGCGTCTCGGCGCCCGCGTCCTGTTGAAGATCGAGGGCCTGAATCCCACCGGGTCGTTCAAGGACCGGGGGATGACCCTGGCCATCTCGAAGGCGTTGGAAGAGGGCGCCAAGGCCGTCGTCTGCGCGTCGACGGGCAACACATCGGCCTCGGCCGCCGCCTACGCCACGCGTGCCGGTCTCACCTGTGCCGTGCTCATCCCCGAGGGCCACATCGCCCTGGGCAAGCTCGCCCAGGCGCTCGTGCACGGAGCCAAGGTGCTGCAGGTGCGCGGCAACTTCGACGAGGCGCTCGCCATCGTTCGCCGCTTGGGTGATGACGCGCCG
>DATNJD010000045.1:0-3251 GCA_035604075.1 Acidimicrobiales bacterium | reverse complement strand
CCCCGTTGTGACCCCGATACCGCGCGGTGAGGCGGCAGGACGACTGTGGGACGGCGTGTTGGCGGTCACCGGTACCGACGGGTTCTTCGAGCTCAAGCGGACGCGGGACCGCAAGCCCAGCTTCGACTGAATCTGGGGCGGCCGATTGGCCCCGGTCCGTTCCCGTCGAGCACGCTGACCCCTCGTGGGACGCGTCGACGGCAAGGTGGCCATAGTCACAGGGGGCGCCGGGGGCATCGGCGGGGCGACGGCCCGAGCCCTCGCCCGGGAGGGAGCGTCGGTCGCCGTCGTCGACATCGACGGCTCGAAGGCGGCCCAGGTGGCGCAGTCCATCTTGGCCTCGGGCGGTGTCGCCGTGGGCGTCCAGGCCGATCTGTCGGACGAGTCCGATGTGGCCGCCGCCGTCTCCTCCACCGTGACCCACTACGGCCGCCTGGACGTCCTCCACAACAACGCCGCCCTGACCGATTCCGACTTCTTGGCGCGCGACACGGCCGTGACCGAGTTGTCGGTGGAGGTCTGGGAGAGGACCATGGCCACGAACCTCCGTTCCCAGATGCTCACCTGCAAACACGCCATACCCGAGATGGTCCGACACGGGGGCGGCTCCATCGTCAACATGTCTTCAGGAGCGTCGCTCAAAGGCGACCGGACCCGGACCGCCTACGGCGTCTCCAAAGCGGGCGTCAACACGCTCACCATGTACGTGGCCACCTCCCACGGCAAACAAGGTGTCCGCGTCAACACCATCGTCCCCGGGCTCATCATCACCGACGCCGTCCGGGCCCACCTCTCCGAGCGCATGCTCGAGGGCCTGGGCCGCGCCACCCTCACGCCCTACGTGGGTGAACCCGATGACGTGGCCGACGTGGTCGTCTTCCTCGCCTCCGACGAGTCCCGGTACATCACGGGCCAGATGATCGCCATCGACGGCGGTATGTCGGCCCATGTGGGCTCGGCCGGGCGCGACGAGGAGCGCGACGGAGAATAGGTCGGTCGCCGGGTGGGTCGGTCGCCGAAGGCGGTCGGAGGGTCGCCGTTGATCAGGACGGGCCGAGGACGTAGGCGCCGTCGGCGGGCCGGTGGTACCAGCCGCTCGAGGCCTGGGTCCCGCCGTCGACGTGGATGGTCTGGCCCGTCACGTAGCTGGACATCTCGCCCGCCAGGAACACCGCCGCCCCCGCCATCTCGTCGACGTGGCCGGCGCGTCCCATGGGCACGGTGAAGCCGAAACGTTCCTCCGCCCCGGGCGGTGCCACCGAGGCCATCCCCTCTGTGAGGGTGATGTCGGGGGCGAGGCAATTCACCCGGATGCCGTGGGGGGCGAGCTCGAGCGCGGCTGTCTTCGTGAAATTGATCACCCCGGCCTTGGCCGCGGCGTAGGCGGCGTAGCCGGGGGCCGCCCGGACCCCCTCGATCGAGGTCACGCTGATGATGCTGCCGCCGGTGCCGCTCTCCACCATCGTCCGGGCCACCCGTTGCGTACACAGGATGACGTGCCGCAGGTTGGCCCGGTACAGCGCGTCCCAGCCGTTCTCCGAGGTCTCGAGCAGCGGTGACAGAAAGACCCCGCCGGCGTTGTTCACCAGAATGCTCACCGGTCCGAGCTCGGCCGTGGTGCGGGCCAGAGCGTCGTCCACTTGGGCCGACTCCCGGACGTCGGTCACGATGCCGAGCCCACCCACCTCCTGCGCGGCGGCGGCGGTGCTGTCGGCGTCGCGCTCCCAGATGGCCACCTTGGCACCGAAGGCGGCGAAACCGCGCGCGATGCCCCGACCGATCCCCGCTCCACCACCGGTCACCACGGCGACCCGGTCGGTGAGCAGTACGGAAGTCGGGTCCATGGACATAGGACGGCCAGCCTAGATAAGTTCGAGAGACCGCCGCGAGACAGCCAAGTTCGCGCCACCCGAGAGCAGGTTTGGCAATGCCCAGGATAGAACCGATTCCCTTGGACCAGATGGCCGACGAGCCCCGGAGGATCATCGAAGAGGGAGTGGCCGACGGCACCTACGCCACGCCCGTCCCGCTGCAGATCTTCGCCTACAAGACGGCGCAGATCATCATGACCAACATGGCCCGGGGAGCCATGGGCAAGCAGAGCCTCCTCGGACCCCGGATCGTCGAACTGATCCGGATCCGCAGCGCGCAGCTGGGCGAGTGCCAGCCCTGCATGCAGTCGCGCAAACACGACTCCATCACCGACGAGGACGTCGCCTGCCTCATCGCTCCCGGTCATTCGCAGCTCACCGAGCAGGAGCGACTGGCCGTCGAGTTCCTCGACCTGCTCTCGGCCGATCATCACGCCATCGACGACGACGTCTACCGGGAACTGGGCAAGGTCTTCACGGCGGCTCAGATCGTCGAGCTCGGATTCACCTGTGCCAACACCATGGGACTGCACCGCTTCATCCACACCCTCGACGTTTTCGGCACGAGCCCTCCGGTGATCGCCTTCGATCCCTCCCAGGTGGACAGTGCGTACTCCGACGTCCCCGAGCAGGCGCCCGCATGAGCGAGACGGTCTTCGTCACCGGTGCCACCGGACTGGCGGGCGCCAACATCTGCAAGCTCCTGATCGAGCGGGGCGACGCCGTCCGCGCCCTCGCCCGCCAGGGAGCCGACTCCGGCCCCCTGGCCGACCTGGGGGTCGAGGTCGTCACCGGCGACGTCACCGATGCCGACGATGTCCGTCGGGCCGCCACCGGTACCGACTCGGCCATTCACTGCGCGGCGCTGCTCGGCGGGGCCAGCCAGAACCTGCCCGACTTCGAGGCGGTCAACGTACAGGGGACCAAGCACGTTCTCGACGCCGCCGAGGCTCTCGGTCTCCGACGCGTGGTCGCCGTGAGCACGGGCACGTTCTTCGACACGGCCGGGGGCCTCGATCGTGAAGACGCCCCCGTCATGAAGGAACCGAGCTCTGATCCCTACACGATCACCAAGATGGCGGCGTTCCAGGACGCCATGGCCCGTGCCGCGGCCGGCCAGGACGTGGTCACCACCCACCCGGGGGCCATCTACGGCCCCTCCCCGGTGGCCAGCAACGCCCTCGGCCGGACCAGCTTCAACCGGGTGCTGCTGTCAGCGCTCCGCCAGCGCATCACCCGCTACCTCACGTTTCCCGTCAGCTGGGTGTTCGCCGATGACATCGCCCGCGGCTGCATCCTGGCTCTCGACCGTGGCGTGGCGGGCGAGCGTTACATGCTCGACGGTCGCCCCGAGGACGTCGTGAGCACCGCCGCGGCCTG
>DATNJD010000044.1:0-14736 GCA_035604075.1 Acidimicrobiales bacterium | reverse complement strand
ACTCCCCCCACGGTGACGGGCATCAGGCCACCCTCGGGTCCGGTCGCCGGCGGGACAAAAGTGACGATCACGGGAAGCGGCTTCACCGGCGCCACCATCGTCGACTTCGGAAGCACATCGGCGTCGTTCATCGTCGTCTCGGACCGCTCGATCAAGGCGACGACGCCGGCTGAGTCCGTGGGAACGGTCCACGTCACGGTGACGACGCCCGACGGGACGAGTGCCACGAGCACGGCCGATCAGTTCACCTTCACTCCCCCCACGGTGACGGGCATCAGGCCACCCTCGGCGCCAGCCAGCGGCGGAAAGACGGTGACCATCACCGGTAGCGGTTTCACCGGCGCCACGATGGTCGATTTCGGGAGCGCATCGGCGTCCTTCATCGTGATCTCGGACACCTCGATCAAGGCGAAGACGCCGGCCGAAGCGGTGGGGACGGTCCACGTGACGGTGACGACGCCCGACGGGACGAGTGCCACGAGCACGGCCGATCAGTTCACCTTCACGGCCGCCGCGGTCACCGGTGTGAGCCCCCGTTCGGGCCGGGCCGACGGTGGCACCGTGGTCGCTCTTGTGGGGACCGGTTTCTCGGCCGTGACGGCGGTCGATTTCGGTTCGACGCCGGCATCGTCGTTCACCATCGACTCGGACACGTCGATCACGGCGATCTCTCCGGCCGAGGCGGCGGGAACGATCGACATCACGGTTACGACTCCGAGCGGCAAGAGCACCACCGGCAGGGGCGACAAATTTACTTTCTTGGTCGTGCCCACCGTGGTGAGAGCCGTCAGCCCAACGTCAGGACCGGCCAGCGGTGGGACAACCGTGACCATCACGGGCACAAACTTCACGGGGGCCACGATCGTCTACTTCGGAACAGTTCCTGCGCGCTCCTTCGTGGTCACGACGGACAACTCGATCACTGCCACCTCACCAGCCGAGGCGTCAGGGAAGGTCGACGTCATGGTCACGGGGCCGGGCGGCACCAGCGCCACAAGGAAGGCTGACAAGTTCACCTTCGTCACACCACCTCCTCCGCCGACCGTGACCCGCCTCCACCCCACTTCGGGCTCGATCACCGGGGGAACAACGGTGACCATCACCGGGACGAATTTCGCCGGGGCCACCGCCGTCAAATTTGGGACGACACCAGCGTCGTCGTTCGCCGTGATATCAGCCAGATCCATCTCGGCCACGTCACCTCCGGAGAAGGCGGGAGCGGTCGACGTGACCGTGGCCACGCCGTTGGGGACGAGCGCCACCTCGTCGGCCGACAGGTTCACCTTCGTACCCCCGCCGCCCGTGGTGACGGCCCTCAGCCCCAGCTCGGGACCGGCAACGGGAGGAACCAACGTGACCATCACAGGGACAAACTTCACGGGGGCCACCTCCATCCTGTTCGGGGCGACGGCGGCATCATCCTTCACGGTGCACTCGAGTTCATCGATCGCGGCCGAGGCGCCCGCGGCTGCGCCGGGACCCGTCGACGTGACGGTGACCACGAGTGGCGGCAAGAGCGCCACGGGGACGATGGATCAATACACGTTTCTTCCCGCCCACCCGACCGTAACCGGTTACATCCGGGACATTCGCCCGCTCAGCAAGATGCGATCAGCGCGCCCGGAGGCGGCGCGCTTGGAGCTGACAAAAGCGCGCTTGGAGGGACTCGAACCCCCAACCTTCTGATCCGTAGTCAGATGCTCTATCCAATTGAGCTACAAGCGCTGGGTGATGCCGTCTCCCCTCGGACCCAGCAGGCTCGTAGGGAAACGGCAGCAGCGGCCGATCCTATCCGGCTCTCCGCGGTCGCCTCTCCTGCCCGTGGGGCGCCCCTAGGTCTCGGCGGGCAGGCCGATCGGGTTGATCGTGGGGATCAGCCCCAGCTCGGCGATCCGGGAGGTCATCGGCTTGAGCAGCGCTCTCAACCTGTCTGTCGCCTCGTCGCCGATCCGGTCCCAGGGCTCCATGGCCATCCTGTCGGTGGCGTCCTCGATCTTCTGCCGGGCCGCCGCCCCGGTCGGCGTCAGCTTTCCCGGGTCATCGGCGTCCAACCATCCGCGTGCCACCAGGGCGCGTTCTGCCGTCTCCCACTCGTCGTCACTCCATCCCCGGACCGGCTGCAGCACCGGACGGCTGATGGCACCGGTGGCCACGAACGATATGTGGGACTCACACCCGTCGAGACCGGCATCGACGAGAGCAGCCACGTGACCGTCGCCGCGGTGTTCGCGCAGGATCGTCGTCGCCTGCCATAGAACGAGCAGAGGGTCACTCGGCCACGGCAGGGCGGCGTTGCCCGCCGCCAGCGGACGTCCCACCACGGTGACCGACTCGGCCGCCCTCCGGGCGATTTCGGCGGCCGCCACGACGTCCGCTGAGGACCGTTCCGGTCCGAAGATCCGACCTAGGGCCCGGTCGACACCGGCCAGCCGCGCCTCGAGGACCTTGGCCGGCGAGGCGAATCCCCATGCGTCGGGCAAGGCCCGGGCGGCCATCTTGGGGGCGAAGTTGTAGAAGGTCGCCGTCACCACGGCCGGCTCCACCGCGCCCATGGGGGCGCCGCGACCGGCGAAGTACCCCATCCAGAACCCCTTCAGCCCACAGGTCCTGAATTCCTCGTCACACTCGGGAGCGAAATAGGTCACCGCGTGCAGGGGATCGAAGACCCTCCACATCCGCCTGGCCATCGTCGGGTTGCCCATGCACCCCATGTTCGCATCAGACGAGCATCTGCACCTTTGAGACGGTGACGGCCCGGCCCCCGAGTACGACCCGGTCGCCCGCCAGCCGCATCCGGACGATGCCCCCCCGGGGCGAGGCCTGTTCGCCCACCAGTTCCACCCGGCCGAGCCGTTCCGACCAGAACGGAGAGAGCGTGCAGTGCGCGGACCCAGTCACCGGGTCCTCGGCGATGCCGGCCGCCGGTGCGAAGACGCGGCTCACGCAGTCGATGCCCGCGCTGTCGCCAGCGGCGGTCACGATGACGCACCGCACACCGAGATCGGCCATGACGGCCAGGCGGTTGGCGGTGGGCTCGAACCCCCGCACGGCGGCGGCGGCCCCCACCTCGACGAGCAGGTCCGTCCGCCCCCGTCCGCACCACCGCACATCGGGGACGTCCAGCGTGGGGGGGAGATCCGCGGCCACCGGGGGGTCGGCCGGAAAGTCCATCTCGATCCAACCGTCGCCGGCCGCCGTGCAGGCGAGGGCGCCGCTGCGGGTGAGGAACCGCGCCGTCCCGCCGAGCGCGTGAGCGGTGGCCAGAGTGGCGTGACCACATAGATCGACCTCGACAGTCGGGGTGAACCACCGCAGGTCATACGACCCGTCGGCCCGCGCCACGGCGAAAGCCGTCTCTGAGAGGTTCATCTCCCGGGCGATCGCCTGCATCTCTGCCTCCTCGGGGAACCTGCCCACGATGGCCACGGCAGCCGGGTTCCCGGCAAAGGGGCGGTCGGTGAAGGAGTCGATCACGGTGAGGTCGTACGCCATCACCCGACTTTACGATCCCTGCTGCGGGGTCCCGGACGGCCGTCCCGGACGGGTACCGCGGCCCCGGGGGCCGGATCTGACGGAGCGTTAGACTTGCCCGATGGCCCCCACCAAGAGTGCGATCCCCGCCGTCGACGGCTGGTTCACGACGGAGGGAACGCCCTCCCTCCTGGGCAGCCGCTGCCGGACCTGCGGCACCTACGCCTTTCCCCGTGAGACCTACTTCTGCCGCAACCCCGAGTGTGACGGCATGGCATTCGACGAGGTTCCCTTGAGTCGGCAGGGCAGGATCTGGTCCTACACCGATGCCCGCTACCAACCTCCGCCGCCGTACCGGGCGGCCGACCCCTACGTCCCCTTCTGCATCGCCGCCGTCGAGCTGGCGGCCGAGAAGATGGTGGTCATGGGCCAGATCGTGCCGGGCGTGGGCGTCGACGACCTGTCCGTCGGCACCGAGGTCGAGCTCGTCACCGACGTCCTCTACGAGGACGACGACCATCAGTACCTGGTCTGGAAATGGCGCCCCCTGGCGTCGGGCGACCGCCCGGGAGAGACCCATGGCTGACGACAAGAAGGTGGCGGTCCTCGGTGTCGGCATGCACCCGTGGGGCAAATGGGGCCGCAACTTCGTCGAGTACGGACTGACCGCGGCGCGCGCCGCGCTGGCCGACGCCGGCCTCACCTGGCGCGACGTCCAGTTCGTCTCGGGGGCCGACACCATCCGCAACGGCTATCCCGGCTACGTGGCCGGCGCCACCTTCGCCTCGGCCCTGGGCTGGACCGGGGCCCGGGTGGCGAGCTCTTACGCGGCCTGCGCGTCGGGAGCCACGGCCGTGGCCGCGGCGCGGGCCCAGATCCTGGCCGGCCTGTGCGACGTCGCCCTCGTGGTGGGGGCCGACACCACCCCCAAGGGTTTCTTCGCCCCGGTGGGCGGGGACCGCAAGGACGATCCCGACTGGCTCCGCTTCCACCTTCTGGGCGCCACCAACCCCACCTATTTCGCCCTCTACGCCCGGCGGCGCATGGAGCTCTTCGGCGCCACCGAAGACGACTTCGCCCAGGTGAAGGTGAAGAATGCCCGCCACGGCCTGGCCAACCCGAACGCCCGCTACCGGGCCGAGGTCACGGCCGAGGAGGTCCTCGCCTCACCGATGGTGGCCGACCCCCTGCGCCTCCTCGAGATCTGTGCCACCTCGGACGGGGGCGCCGCCCTGGTGCTCACCAGCACCGATTACGCCCGGCGCCACGCCGGCGCGGCCGGCCTCGTCACCATTCCGGCCGTCTCCACGGTGACACCGCGCTTCCCCCAGTCCGTCATCGAGATGCCCAACTTCGCCACCGACTCGGCCGTCGCCGCCGAGGCGGCACCGGGGACGGGGTTCCGCCGCTCTATCGCCCACGCCGCCTACGAAGAGGCCGGCATCTCCCCCGAGGACGTCGACGTGGCCGAGGTCTACGACCTCTCCTCGGCGCTCGAGCTCGACTGGTACGAGGACATCGGCCTCTGCAAAGAAGGAGAAGCCGAGCGGCTGCTGCGCGACGGCGACACGGCCGTGGGGGGCCGCATCCCGGTGAACCCGAGCGGCGGCCTCTCCTGCTTCGGCGAGGCCATCCCCGCCCAGGCCATCGCCCAGGTCTGCGAACTCGTCTGGCAGCTGCGCGGTCAGGCCCCGGGACGCCAGGTCGAGGGGGCGCGCGTCGGCGTGACGGCCAACCAGGGCCTCTTCGGCCACGGCTCCAGCGTCATCGTCACCACATAGCCGGCCCGCCCGGCGCGCCGTGTCCGACGTCGTACTCCTCGAGGTGGCCGACAAGGTGGCCACCGTCACCCTCAACCGGCCCGGGGCCCGCAACGCCATGTCGGCGGAGCTCGTCGACCGGCTCGGGACCCTCGTCGCCGAGGCCGACACCCGTGACGACGTCGACGTCCTCATCCTCACCGGTGCCGACCCCGCCTTCTGCGCCGGCCTCGACCTGAAGGAGCTCGGCCACGACGGCGGGATCTTGACGCACCGGCCCGGTCAATCGGAGTCGAGGGCACTCACGCGACGGGGTCGGGGCGCGACCCTTCCCACCACCAAGCCCGTCATCGGAGCCGTCAACGGCGTGGCCGTCACCGGTGGCCTCGAGCTGGCCCTCAACTGTGACTTCCTGCTGGCGTCGGAGCGGGCCCGCTTCGCCGACACCCACGCCCGTGTCGGCGTCCATCCCCTGTGGGGTCTGACCGTCCTTCTCCCCCAGGCGGTCGGCATCCGCCGGGCCCGGGAGATGTCGGCCACGGGGAACTTCGTCGACGCCCGTCTCGCTCTCGAGTGGGGTCTCGTCAACCACGTGGTTCCCCACGACGAGCTGCTCCCGCTGGCGCACCGCCTGGCCGCCGACATCGCCTCGTCCGACCAGCGCGCCGTCCGGGCCATTCTCGCCACCTACGAGGCGGCCAGTCGCGTCTCCGGCGCCGAGGCCTGGGACGTCGAAGCCCGCTCGGCCGCCGTCTTCCAGCGCGGCGGCGCCGACCCGGCCGACATCGAGCGTCGCCGCCTCGGCATCCTCGATCGCGGCCGCTCCCAGGTCTGACGGGCGATGACCCCCGATCTCCACAGCGACGACGGACACGACTGGGTCACCCGTGACGCGGCGGTCGTCTGGCACGGCTTCACCCAGATGTCCACCTACGCCGACAACGCCCCGGTCATCGTCGACCATGCCGAGGGCCGCGAGCTCGTCGACGTCAGCGGCCGCCGCTACCTCGACGCCATCTCGTCGCTCTGGGTCATCACCCTCGGCCACCGGGTCCCCGAACTCGACGAGGCCCTGCGCCGCCAACTCGACCGTGTCGCCCACTCGACCCTGCTCGGCAACGGCAACACCGCCGTCATCGAGCTGGCCGAGGCGCTGGCCGCCGTGGTGCCGGTCGACGATCCCCACTTCCTCTTCGCCTCCGACGGCGCCTCGGCGGTGGAGCAGGCCTTGAAGATCGCCTTCCAGTACTGGACCAACAACGGCGTGTCCGGCCGCCACCGGTATCTGGCGCTCGGCAACGCCTACCACGGCGACACGGTCGGGGGACTCTCGCTGGGCGGCGGTGGATTCGGCACCGACGTCTTCGACCCGTTGCGCTTCTCCGTCGTCCGCACCCCCGGCTACGACGACCCCGGGTGGGCCGACAAGGCGGTGGCCGCCGTCGACGCCCACGCCGGAGAGCTCGCCGCGGTGGTGATCGAGCCTCTCGTCCAGGGCGCGGCGGGCATGCTCGTCACCGATCCCGCCGACGTGGCCCACGTCGCCGACGCCTGCCGGAACGCCGGTGTCCTTCTCATCGCCGACGAGGTGGCCACCGGCTTCGGCCGCACCGGCCGGCTCTTCGCCTGCGAATGGAGCGGCACCCGCCCCGATCTCCTCTGTCTGGGCAAAGGACTCACCGGCGGCTACATGCCCATGTCGGCCACCGTGGCCTCGGCTCGTGTCCACGACGCATTCCTGGGCGAGGACCTCGGGTCGCGCACCTTCTACCACGGCCACTCCTTCGCCGGGAACGCCCTGGCCGCCGCCGTCGCCCTCGAGCACCTCCGACTACTCGAAGCGGGAGATGTCCTCGCCAACGTCGTCGCCCGGGCCGGTCAGCTCGAGGATCTCCTAGCCCGCCACGTCGCCCCCCTCCCGGCGGTGCGCTCCGTCCGCCAGCGCGGTCTCATGGTCGGTGTCGAACTGGCGCCACCGGGCCCGGGCCACCGCTACGGCCGACGCGTCTGCGCCGGGGCGGTGCGCCGCGGGGTCCTGCTCCGTCCGCTCGGAGACGTCGTCGTGGTCATGCCACCCCTCACCGTCACGGCGGACGAGATCGAACGGATCACCTCGACGCTGGCCGAGGCCATCACCGAGGTCGCCTCTTCCGGTGGCGCCGACGCGTCGGCGACGTCGCCATGAGTGCCACTCCCACACCGCCGGAAAGGCCGGGCACCTGGTCGTCGCGGGTGGCGGCACGAAACGAGAGCCTGGCCGCCGAAGGCCGCTGGCGTGTCCCTCTCACCTTCGACGCCCGGGGACCCGAGGGCATCCTCACTGCCGACGACACCAAGGTGGTGGCGTTCGCCTCCAACGACTACCTCGGCCTGTCACTGCATCCGGCGGTGGTGGCCGCCGCCCACGAGGCGCTCGACCTGTGGGGAACCGGCGCCGGCGCCAGCCGGCTCGTCACCGGCAGCCGTCCCTGTCACGACGATCTGGAGCGGGCCCTGGCGCAGTGGAAGGGCACCGAGCGCGCCGCCGTCTTCCCCACCGGCTTCGCCGCCAACCTCGGCGTGCTCGGCGCCTTCGGCGACAGCGCCGTCCGCATCTGCTCCGACGAGCTCAACCACGCCTCGATCATCGACGGCGCCCGGCTGGCGCCCGCTGAGACGGCCGTCTACCGCCACGGCGACGTCGACCACCTCGACGCCCTCCTGCGCCACGCCCCCGGCCCGACCCTCGTCGTCACCGACGTCGTCTTCTCCATGGACGGCGACACCGCCCCGGTGGCGGAGATCGCCGAGCTCTGCCGCCGCCACCGCTCCCTGCTCGTCCTCGACGAAGCCCACGCCGTCCTCGCCCCGGATCTCGCGCCCGAGCTCGTCGACGTGGACGTCCTGCGCGTGGGCACTCTCTCGAAGACGCTCGGCGCGCTGGGTGGCTTCGTGGCCGGCGCCCGGCCCTTCATCGAATTGCTCGAGAACAAAGCCCGCTCCTACATCTTCACCACCGCTCTCACCCCGCCCGACACGGCCGCCGCCCTCGCCGCGCTCCGCATCCTCTCCGGCCCCGAGGGCACGGCACTGCGCCATCGCCTGGCCCGCCATGTCGGTCGCGTGGCCCCGGGGCATCCGAGTCCCATCATCCCCATCGTCCTCGGATCCGACGATCGGGCGATGGCGGCGTCGGCCACCTTGCTCGACCACGGCGTCTGGGTACCGGCCATCCGGCCCCCCACGGTTCCGCCGGGCACGGCCCGCCTGCGCGTCACCCTCTCGGCCGCCCACACCGACGACCACGTCTCGCTCCTCCTCGACGCCCTGGCCCACGTCGGGCCGTCCGTCGCCCCGGCCGGGGACAGGACGTCACCGCGTCGGTGAGCGGCACCCGCCCTTCGGTGGTCGTCCTGGTGGCGGGCACCGGCACCGACGTGGGCAAGACCTGGGTGTCCGCCCGACTGCTCGAGAACTGGCGCCACGCCGGACTCTCCGTGGCGGCCCGCAAGCCGGCCCAGTCCTTCGCCCCGGGATCCGCCCCCACCGATGCCGAGGTCCTGGCCTCCGCCACGGGCGAGGATCCGTCCACAGTCTGTCTCCCGGCGCGTTCCTACCCCGTCCCCCTGGCCCCGCCCATGGCCGCCGACGCCCTCGGCCGGGCCCGCCCGACCATCGCCCAATTCCTCGGCGAGCTGACCTGGCCCCGACCGGCGGTCGACGTGGGCCTGGTGGAAACGGCCGGTGGCGTCCGCTCCCCCCAGGCCGGCGACGGTGACGTCCTCGACATGATGGCCGCCGTCGCCCCCGATGCCGTCGTCCTCGTGGCCGACGCCGGCCTCGGCACCGTCAACGTCGTCCGCCTCAGCGTGGCTGCCCTCACCGACGAGTGGCGCACGGGGCGGCCCACCCTGACACCCGTCGTCGTCCTGAACCGCTACGACGCCTCGGTCGACCTCCACCGGCGGAACCTGTCGTGGCTCCGCCACACAGACGGATTCTCGGTGGTGACGACGGACCACGCCGATCTCGCCGAGCTCGCCCAGAGGCTGGCGGCCACCGTGCCCGGGATGTCGCGCTGATCGCGACCGCGTCCGGTGCCGCCGCCGCGGTCAGCCGGCAGAGTCGGGCGGCACGAGAACGATCTTCCCGAGCTTGCCGCCGGTGGCGAAGAGTTCGTAGGCGTCGTCGGCCCGGTCCATCGGGAATGTCGCGCATACCGGCACCCGGATCCGACCGGCTTCGAGGTGGGGCAGCACATGCGCTCCCACGGCGCCCGCCACCGAGGCCTTCTCCAGCAGCGGTCGGGCCCGCAGGGTGGAGGCACTGATCCGGGCCCGCCGGTGCATCAGCGCCAACAGGTCGAGTTCGGCCCGCCCTCCTCCACCGTGCACCCCGATGACCACGATCCTCCCGCCGACGGACAGGGCGTTCAGCACTCCCGGCAGACTCGACCCACCGACCAGCTCGAGGGCCACGTCGAACGGCCCGAGCGCGAGCGCCTCCTCGGGATCGACGGCGGCGGTCGCACCCAGGGCGACCACATCGGGCCGCCGGTCGGCCGACCGCACCGACGCCACCACCGTCGCCCCGGCCGCGGCGGCGAGTTGCACCCCTGCCGTCCCCACGCCGCCCGCCGCCGCGGTCACGAGCACACGGTTGCCCATGGCCAGGCCGGCCTGGGTGAACATCGCGTCGTGGGCGGTGGAGAACGCCTCGGGAAAGCCACCGGCCTCCTCCCAGGAGAGTCCGTCCGGCACGGCCAGCGCACACCGCTCGTCGATCACGGCCATCTCCGCCTGGGCGCCCCCACCCACCACGGCCATCACCCGGTCCCCGACGGCGAAGCGCTCCGCCTTCGCCCCGACGGCCACCACCTCACCGGCCAGCTCGAGTCCGGGGATGTCGGCCGGCACCCCGGCCGGAGCGGGATAGAACCCGAGTCGCTGCATCAGATCGGCGGCGTTCAGGCCGGCGCCACGCACGGCGACGACGATCTCGTAGTCGCCGGCCACCGGATCAGGATGATCGGTCCACACCAGCTTTCCGTCGACAATCGTCACCGCCCGCATCCCGCCGCAGGGTAGCGGCGTCAGTCGGAGACGGCACGCCGGCGACGCCGACGGCGCCGTCCGCGTCCCGACAGCAGCAGCCCGAGGGCCCCACCGATCACCAGGCTCACCGCGATCACCCAGATCAGGCGCACATGACCGCTGATGAACCAGAACCGCAACGTCACCTGTTGCGAGTTCTGCACGACGAGGACGACGGCGCCACCGACGAGCACCAGCCCGACCACGGCCCGGGCTCCGACCCTGTTTCCCCGGACCGGACGTTCGGGCCCGACCCCGGCGCCCGGTGTCTCCTCCATGGCGCCCAGCGTAGTGACCGGGCTAAGGCATGACCGTGTTACGACGTGACCGGGTCACGACGCGGCCGTGTTACAGCGACATCTGCCGGCTTCCCCACAGCTTGATCCCACCCAGGATCCCGGCCGTGTTGTCCACGGTCGACACGTCGTCGGCGAGATCTCCGCTCAGATGCTTGGAATTCCCGCCGCCGATGTAACAGTGGTCGAAGAAGCTCAGAGCCCGCAGTGTGTCGACGGCCCGCCGCACCCGCTTGTTCCACCGGGTGTTGCCGATCTCCTTCCGCGTGGCCTCGCCCAGCTGCCCGTTGTAGGTCTCGCCCTTGCGGAAAGGGTGGTGGGCGAATTCGAGGTGCGGAAGCAACCGACCGTCGTAGAAGAAGGCGGTCCCCACTCCGGTGCCCAGGGTGATGACCAACTCGAGACCCTTCCCGTTCACCACCGCCGCACCCTGCAGATCGGCGTCATTGGCCACTTTCGTCGGCTTGCCCATGCGTTTGCGCAACGCCCCGGCCAGATCGAACTGGTCCCACTGCTTCACCAGGTCGTCGTCCACCTTCGTCCCCGGACCGGCTTCGGTCACGAAGTGCGGGGCCGATAGCACCCGACCCTTGCGGACCATGCCGGGAAAGCCGGCGGACACCCGGTCGGCGGCGGGCAGAGGCGCCACCAGGGCCACCAGGTCGTCGACCAGTCGCGTCGGCGGGCACGGATACGTCGTCTTCACGACCACCCGGTCGGCCACCATGGCCCCGTGGGCGTCGAGCACCGATGCCTTCAACCCCGTCCCGCCGATGTCGATGGCCAGGGTCAGAGGGCCGACCGGGGTGGCCGTGGCGGGGGCTCCGGGTTCGGCCGCGGTCACCGGTCCGGGCGGCGCCGCGCCCACCGAAGCGGTGGGTGCGGCGGCCACGATCTTGCCTTCCAGGTCCTCTGACATATCTCCACGCTTCCGCGGACCCGAACGGCCGTCAAGGTGGCGCTCCGGCAGATTCCGCATCGTCGCCCATCGAGCCTATGGCGTAGCCTGCGGCCATGACCGATCAGCCGTGGCAAGGCGACGCGTGCTCACTCGTCGATGCCTTCCGCAAGGGCGACATCACCCCTCCCGAGGCTCTCGAACTCTCCCTCTCCGCCATCGACCGATCGGAACTCAACGCCTTCAGCTACGTGGCGGCCGACGAGGCGCGCGCCGCGGCGGCCACAGCCGACACCAGCCTGCCCTTCGGGGGGCTGCCCATAGGCGTGAAGGAGCTCGACATCGTGAAGGGATGGCCCGAGACCGAGGCGTCCCTCGTCTTCGCCGACCGTATCGCCACCCGCAACTCGACCGTGATCGACAGGCTGATCTCGGCCGGTGCCGTCCTCACGGCCCAGACCACGGCCAGTGAGTTCGGCGGTGTCAACTACACCCACACCCGCCTGCACGGCACGACCCGGAATCCCTGGAACCCCGAGCGCACCCCCGGCGGTTCCTCCGGGGGGACCGCCGCGGCCGTGTCCGGCGGCATCGTCACCCTGGCCACCGCCGGCGACGGGGGCGGCTCCATCCGCATCCCCGCCGGTTTCACCGGCACTTTCGGCTTGAAGTCGACCTTCGGCCGCATTCCCCGGGGCCCCCGCACCCACCACACGCCGCTCACCGTCGTCCTCGGCTGCATCAGCCGGTCCGTCCGCGACACGGCCCGCTGGTTCGACGTCTGCAACGGCTTCGACGCCGGCGACACCTTGAGCCTCCCCCGCGTCTCGGGCTGGGAGCGCGACCTCGGCACGCACCTCGACGACCTCCGCGGCAAGCGCGCCGCCATCGTCGTCGACATCGGTGACGCCATCGTCCGACCCGAGGTCGTCGACCGCGTCACGGCCGCAGCCGACGCGCTCATCGCCGATGCGGGACTGAAGAAGGTCGATCTGGTCGTCCGCTTGCCCGAAGCAGGGTTCGAGTGGGCCATGGGCAACCTCGTCACCTTGATCGGGGACCTCGGTGACCTTTATCCGGACTGCGAGGAGCTCTTCACCCCCGAGATCCAGTTCGCCGTCAACATCGCATTCGGTCGTTTCGACCTCAAGATGGCCGGGGCCAACGAGATGTTCCGCGTCGCGCTCAACGAGGTCATGGCCGAGACCTTCGCCGACGTGGACTTCATCTTCGCCGCCACCAATCCCGACGTCGCCTTCAACGCCGCCGGCCCCATGGCGACGACCATCGGGGACCGGGACCTCATCGCCGAGTTCGGATTCGAGCGCGCCCTCGGCAACAACGGCGCCCTCACCATGCCGGCCAACCTCGCCGGCAACCCTGCCGTCTCCATCCCCGTCGGCACCGTCGACGGCCTGCCTGTCGGCATGCAGGTCATCGGCCGCCACCACGAGGATCAGCTGCTGCTCGACCTGGCCCTTCTGGCCGAGCGCGCACGCCCCTGGCCCCTCGTCGCCCCGGGCTCGCCCCACTGAGCATCCCGTCGCCGGCCGGCCCGTGGTTCGGTGTTCGGCGCGCTGGTCGGGTGATTCAGGGCGCTGGTCGGGTGATTCAGGGCGCTGGCCGGTGATTCAGGGGGCCAGCTCGACGGGCAACGCCACCAGCCCGCGCAACACGATGTTCTCCTTGTAGGCGAGCTCGTCGGTCGACGGGGCGAGCACGCGCGCCCGACGGACCAGGGCGGCCAACGCCACTTGCGCCTCGATCCGCGCCAGCGCCGCCCCCAGGCAATGGTGGATCCCGAAACCGAGCCCGAGGTGGTTGTTGTCGGCCCGACCGACATCGAAGCTCTCGGGATCGGTGAAGGCCTCGGCGTCGCGGTTGGCCGACCCGATGAGCAGCATCGAGAATTCTCCCGGCCCGACCGTGACGCCACCGACCTCGATCGCTTCGAGCGCCACCCGCCCCGTCAGCTGCACCGGTCCGACGTAGCGCAGCATCTCCTCGACGCCACTGCGCCGCACGCCGGGATCGTCCCGGAAGCGGACCAGCTGGTCGGGGTGCTCCATGAGCGCCAGCGCGCCACCGGCGATGAGATTGACGCTCGTCTCGTGCCCGGCCACGAGCAGCAAGATGCACGTCGAGAGCAGCTCGCCCTGGGTCAGGACGTCCCCCTGTTCCTCGGCCTGTATCAACCGGGACAGCAGATCGTCGCCGGGCCGGGCCCGGCGCTCCTCGATCAGCGAGGCGAAGTACTGGACGAAGGACAAGATGCCGGCCAGACGCTGCTGGACGGCGTCCGGGGGGAGCAGGAAGTCGGGGTCGAGCCCGCGCGCCAGCGCGTTCGACCACACCCGGAATTGCTCATGGTCCTCGACAGGAACCCCCAGCATCTCGACAATGACCTGCACGGGCAGGGGATAGGCGAAGTCTCCGACGAGATCACACCTCCCGCGTTCGAGCGCCACGTCGAGCAACTCGTCGCAGATCTCCTCCACCCGCGGCCGGAGACCCTCGACCACCCGTGGCGTGAAGGCCTTCTGAACCAGTCCCCGCAACCGCGTGTGGTCGGGGGGATCGCGGAAGAGGAACGGCGCCATCTCAGCCAACATCTCGCCGGCGCCGCCGCCCTCCAAGAAGTCGCGGTCACGTATGGCGGGGAAATCGGTGGCATCGATGTTGCGGCCGTCGCTGCTCGCCCGCTTGTCACGCAACATGGCCAGACAGTCGGCGTGCCGGGTGAAGACCCAGAAGCCGAGCGGGCTCCGGTGTACGGGATTGTTCTGCCGCAACGCCGCGTACACGGGATACGGGTCACGCGCCCACGCCGGATCGAACGGGTCCCACACGAGGGTCCCTTCCTCCTCGGCCCGGTCACGCGCGGCGCGCGCCACCTCGGTGATCGATGCGTTGTGCTCGGCCACGAGCTCGGCGAGCTCGGCCTCCCGTGCCTCATCGCCGCCACCGGTCATGATGCTCTCAAGTAGAGCACGGACGGCGCTGATTGCGGGAGCGGGATCCGGTCCACCACGTCGAGTCGCGGCGGGCCTGCTCGAAGATCTCCTCGACCCTGTCGGGCGCCAGCACGGCCGGCCGCGTGGACAGCCACCGGGCGATCATCCTGCGCTGCACCACGTGGACGCCGGCGGCTTGAGCCCTCATCGTCACACCGGCCGCTATGACGACGATGACCGGCTCGACCGCCACATCACACGCGCAGGCGGACGAAAGCAGCCTCG
>DATNJD010000043.1:0-10023 GCA_035604075.1 Acidimicrobiales bacterium | reverse complement strand
CGAGGCCGGCCGCCTGATCGGCGAGGTCTTCGCCGGCGACGGCATCGGTGTCCACACCTCGGCCCGTGTCACCGCCGTCCGCCACGAGGAGGGCCGCTTCACGGTGACGATGGACACCGGCACCCACGTCCATGGTGACCGTCTGCTCGTCGCCACCGGCCGCCACGTCGATCTCGCCGCCATCGGCGCCGGCACCATCGGCGTCGACGAGGAGGAACGGGTCCTTCCCACCGACGACCATCTCCGGGTGTGCGACGGCGTGTGGGCGGTGGGCGACATCACGGGCAAGGGTGCCTTCACCCACGTCTCGATGTACCAGGCCGACATCGTGGTGCGGCAGATCCTCGGAGAACCCGTCACCCCGGCCGACTACCGGGCCGTCCCCCGCGTCACCTTCACCGATCCCGAAGTGGGATCGGTGGGGCTGAGCGAGGCGGCCGCCCGCCAGGCCGGTCTCCGGGTGCGCACGGGAACGGGCCAAGTGCCGACGTCGACCCGGGGCTGGATCCACAAGGCCGGCAACGACGGCTTCATCAAGCTGGTCGAGGACGCGGCGCGCGCCGTCCTCGTCGGGGCCACCTCGGTCGGTCCCGTCGGCGGCGAGGTCCTCGGACTGCTCACCCTGGCCGTCCATGCCGAGGTGCCGACCGAGGACCTCCGGCACATGATCTACGCCTATCCCACCTTCCACCGCGGCATGCTGGACGCGCTGGCCGACCTGAGGGAGTGACACCGTGGACGCATCCGCCGCCGACACCTCCCTGAGTGCTCGGGCGCAGCGGCACCTGTGGATGCACTTCACCCGCATGGGCGGCTTCGGCGCCGTCCACGAGGTTCCGGTCATGGTCCGGGGCGAGGGTGCCTACGTGTGGGACCAGCACGGCAAGCGCTACCTCGACGGCCTGGCCGGGCTCTTCACCAGCCAGATCGGACACGGACGCACCGAGCTGGCCGAGGCCGCCTCCACGCAGGCCGGCGAACTGGCCTACTTCCCCCTGTGGACCTACGCCCACCCCCGGGCCATCGAGCTGGCCGAGCGCCTGGCCGGCCTCACGCCGGGCGATCTCAACCGGGTCTTCTTCACCAACGGCGGGTCCGAGGCGGTGGAGTCGGCCTGGAAGCTGGCCCGGCAGTACTTCCGGACCATCGGCCAGCCGTCACGGACCAAGGTGATCAGCCGGAATATCTCCTACCACGGCACCACCATGGGAGCGCTCTCCATCACCGGCGTCCCTTCGTTGAAGACGCCGTTCGAGCCCCTCGTGCCCGGCACCGTCAAGGTCCCCAACACCAACTTCTACCGGGCGCCGGAGCACGCCGACGATCTCGAGGCCTTCGGACGGTGGGCGGCCGACGAGATCGACCGGGCCATCGAACGCGAGGGACCCGACACCGTGGCCGCCGTCTTCCTGGAACCCATGCAGAACGCCGGCGGCTGCCTGGCCCCGCCGCCCGGCTATTTCGCCCGGGTCCGCCAGATCTGCGACCGGCACGGCGTCCTGCTCGTCTCGGACGAGGTCATCTGCGGCTTCGGACGGCTGGGCGAGTGGTTCGGCGCCATCCGGTACGACTACCTCCCCGACATCATCACCGTGGCCAAGGGCCTCACCAGTGGCTACGCCCCCCTCGGGGCCATGATCGCCAGCGACCGCCTGGCGGAGCCCTTCCTCCACGCCGACGCCAGCTTCTCCCACGGCTTCACCTTCGCCGGCCATCCGGTCAGCTGCGCCGTCGCCCTGGCCAACCTCGACGTCTTCGAGGGTGACGACATCCTCGGCCACGTCCGCGCCACCCAGGGCGCCTTCCGGGCCGGGCTGCAGACGCTCGAGGACCTCCCCATCGTGGGCGACGTCCGCGGTGACGGCTTCTTCTACGCCATCGAGCTGGTGAAGGACAAGGACAGCCGCCAGACCCTGGACGACGCCGAGGGCGAGGCGCTGCTCCGTGGCTACATGTCGGGGGCGCTCTTCGACGCCGGCCTCATCTGCCGGGCCGACGACCGCGGCGACCCCGTCGTCCAGCTCTCGCCCCCGCTCATCTGCGGCCAGCGCGAGATCGACTTCATCGTCGAGGTGCTCCGCCACGTCCTGTCGGAGGCGTGGCGCCGGATCTGACCGGCACCCCCGAGATCGGGCTCGGCGTCAGCAGTAGGGGTTGGCCAACGTCAGCAGGAACTCGCCCTCGGGCGCCTCCCACATGGCGTCGACGATGAGGCCGGCTTCGAACAACTCCGCCTCGACCCCGTCCCGGGTGAACTTCGTGCTGATCTCGGTCAGCAGATCCTCGCCCGCGCCGAAGGTCACCTCGAGATCGAGATCGGCGATCCGTATCCGCTGATCGTCGAGGGAGCGCAGCCGCATCTCGATGCGGTGCTCCTCCTCGTCCCACAGCGCCACGTGCTGGAAGCGCGACGGCTCGAAGTCGGCGTGCAGCTCGCGGTTCAAGACGTAGAGCACGTTCCGGTTGAACTCGGCCGTCACCCCGGCGGCGTCGTCGTAGGCGGCGATCAGTTTCTTCTCGTCTTTGATCAGGTCGGTGCCGAGCAGGAAGCTGTCGCGGTGCGCCATCGTGCAGTCGAGGTCGAAGAGGAAGCGCCGGCGGTGCTCGGGATTGAAGTTGCCGATCGTGCTGCCCAGGAAGGCCACCATCCGCCGGCCCTCGGACGGGATCAGACCGATGTGGCGGTCGAAGTCCCCCACCACGGCGCGCACGTCGAGACCGGGGTACTCCGCCACCAAGGCGGTGGCCGCCGTCCACAGGGTGCCGTCGCTCACGTCGAGCGGCACGTACCGGCGCAGGCTGCCGGCCGCCACCAGCGCGTCGAGCAGCACCCGGGACTTGTCGCAGGTGCCCGCCCCCAGCTCCACCAGCGTGTCGGCCCCCGACCGGGCGGCGATCTCGGGGGCATGGGCCTGGAGCAGCGTCCGCTCGGCGCGCGTCGGGTAGTACTCCTCCAGCCGCGTGATCTCGTCGAACAGCGCACTGCCCCGGTCGTCGTAGAACCAGACCGGCGGCAGCCACTTGGCCTCGGCCTGAAGCCCCACCCGCACGTCGTTCTCGAGCGCCGCCCGCAGGTCCGACGCCGTCAGGTGGACGTCGATCGAGGGGGTGGCGGTGGTCGTCATGGTCGTGCGATGCGGGCGGTCAGCAGTCGCGGGCGAGGCGCAGCCCGGAGAAGGCCCACCGGGCCGCGGGCGGGAAGAAGTTCCGGTAGGTGGCCCGGATGTGGTCGGCCGACGTCACGCAGCAGCCGCCGCGCAGCACGTACTGGTTCACCATGAACTTGCCGTTGTACTCACCCACCGCCCCCGCCGCCGGCTGGAAGCCCGGGTAGGGGCTGTAGGCGCTCGACGTCCACTGCCAGACGTCACCGAAGAGCGACTCCGTCGCGCCCGCCGGCCGGGGGTGCAGCACGGCGGTGTCGAGGAACTTCGCCGCAGCGGCGTCGCCGGGCCGCTGGGCCGCCACCGTCTCCCACTCGGCCTCGGTCGGAAGCCGCGCCCCCGACCAGCGGGCGAAGGCGTCGGCCTCGTAGTAGCTCACGTGGCAGACGGGCTCGGCCGGGTCGACCAGCTGCGGGCCGCCCAACGTGAACAACCACCAGTCGTCCACCACCCGGAACCAGTACAGCGGCGCGTCCCACCCCTCGGCCTGGGACGTCGCCCACCCGTCGGACAACCACAGGTCGGGCCGCTCGTAGCCGCCGTCGGCGATGAAGGCCATCCACTCCCCGCACGTCACGGCCCGGCCGGCCAGCGCGAAGGGCTCGAGGTGCACGGCGTGGCGCGGTGACTCGTTGTCGAAGGCGAAACCCGTCCCGTCATGACCGACGTCGAACAGCCCACCGTCGTGCTCGATCCACCGCACCGGCGCCTGGGCCGACGGCTCGGCCACCGTCACCGTGGCGTAGGCGGGCTGCAACGGGTTGCAGGAGAGCACGTGCTTGATGTCCATCAGCAACAGCTCCTGGTGCTGCTGCTCGTGGTGCAGGCCGAGCTCGACCAGATCGGCGTCGGCCGTCGTCACCGCCCCGCCACCCAACAGACCGGCCATGGCCTCGTCGACGTGCGTCCGGTATTTCGCCACCTCCACCACACCGGGTCGCGAGACCACACCGCGCCGGGGACGGGGATAGCGGGCACCCACCCCTTCGTAGTAGGAGTTGAAGAGATAGCCGAACGCCGGATGGAACGGCCGGTAGCCGGCCACCCGGGGCTCGAGCAGGAAGGTCTCGAAGAACCACGAGGTATGGGCCCGGTGCCACTTGGTCGGGCTCACGTCGGGCATCGACTGCACCGTCTGGTCCTCGGGCGTGAGCGGCGTGGCCAGCACCTCGGTGGTCTGCCGGACGTCGAGGTAGCGAGTGGCCAGCAGGTCGGTGCGTTCCGCTGTCGTCATCAGATCGGCCATGGCGGTGTCCCGTGTGATGACCCCGGGGTCTGGGGGGTGACGGTCCGACCTGTGGTGGAGACAGCCGGGACGGGATGAGCATCCCGCATGACGTCCAATCTTTCCCCGCCCGAGGAGGAATTACTCGTCGTGGGACCCAGGCTACCGGGACCCTGTCACGCCCGGTACGGCCCGCTCAGGGCTCGTCGAAGTCGAAGCCCAGGTCAGGGGCACCGAGAAGGGCGCGAAAAGAAACGCCTTCCCGGCCCAGCAGGGCTTCGGCGGCGCCACCGCGGTCGACCACGGCCACGGCCAGCACCACCTCGGCGCCGGCGTCACGCACGGCCGTCACCGCTTCGAGCAGCGACGTCCCCCGCGTCACCGTGTCCTCGGTCACCACCACCTTGTCGCCGGGATCGAGGGCGCCGGCGATCCGGCCCCCGCCGCCGTGGTCCTTCGCCTCCTTCCGCACGCTGAAGGCCTTCAGGGCGCGGCCGCGGGTGGCGGCCACCCCGGCCGTCACGAAGGCCACCGGATCGGCCCCCATCGTCAGCCCCCCGATGGCGGTGGCCTCGTCGGGCACGACACCGAGCATGGCCTCGGCCACGAGCAGCATCCCCCCCGGCCGGCACACGGTCTGCTTGGAGTCGATGAACCATCTGCTCGTGCGGCCCGACTTCAACACGAAGTCCCCCGTCCGTACCGAGTGGGCCAGCAGGTGGGCCCGCAGCTCCTCGAGTCCGCTCACCATGCCGGCCCCTCCGTCAACCGCCCGGCTCCATCTGCACGCGGCCCGATCCCTCGACGATCCGCCCCACCACCATCGCCTCCTGTCCGGCACCGTCGAGCGCCCCCAACGCGTCGTCGGCGCCGTCGGCGCCCACCACCAGCACCATGCCGATGCCGAGGTTGAAGACCCGGGCCATCTCGTTCTCGTCCACGTCACCCAGCCGCTGGATCTCCGAGAAGATCTCCGGGGTGCGGAAGCGACGGCGCTCGGCGACGGCGTCGCACCCGGGAGGAAGCACCCGGGCCAGGTTCCCCGTGATCCCTCCCCCCGTGATGTGGGCGGCGGCGTGGACGACCCCCGTGGACAGCGCCGCCAGCACGGCGCGGGCGTAGACGACCGAGGGCCGCAGCAGCTCGTCGGCCAGGCTGTGATCGGCGCCGTCCCAGGCCGGCTCGTCGAGGCCGCGGCCGGCCCGCTCGAGCAGCACGTGCCGGGCCAGGCTGTAGCCGTTCGAACGCAGCCCCGGTGAGGCCAGGCCCACGAGCACGTCACCGGCGGTCACCCGCTCGGCCCCGAGCATGGCGTCGCGGTCGACGGCCCCCACGGCGAAGCCGGCCAGGTCGAACTCTCCGGGGTCCATGGCCCCGGGGTGCTCGGCCATCTCCCCCCCGAGGAGCGCGCAGCCCGCCTGCCGGCAGCCGTCGGCCACACCCGAGACGAGCGCCTCCATCTGGTCGGGCACGAGCGTGCCGCTCACCACGTAGTCGAGCACGAACAGCGGCTCCGCCCCCACGCAGACCAGGTCGTCGACACACATCGCCACCAGGTCGATCCCGACACTGTCGAAACGCCCCGTCGCCCGGGCCACGAAGACCTTCGTGCCCACGCCGTCGGTCGAGGACACGAGCACGGGGTTCCGGTACCGGCTCGCGTCGAAGGCGAAGCAGCCCCCGAAGCCGCCGATCCCGCCCAGCACCTCGGGCCGCGCCGTCGACGCCACCAGGTCCCTGATCCGCTCGACGGCCCGGTCACCGGCGGCGATGTCGACCCCGGCCGCCGCGTACGTGGCCGGTCGCTCCGTCACGTCAGGCGGGAGCCGGTGAGACGTGGCGCTCGGCCGAGGCCGGGGCCGAGGCCGAGGCCGGGGCCGAGGCGGTGGCGGCGAGCGTCACGGGCACGGGGGCGGGGTAGTTCCCCGTCAGGCAGGCCGAGCAGAAGCCCGCCCCCGGCGCGCCGATGGCGGCCACCAGGTTCTCGAGCGACAGATAGGCCAGGGAGTCGACGCCGAGGTACTCCTCCAGTTCGGCGATGCTCGAGTGGGCGGCGATCAATTCGTCGCGCCGGGGGATGTCGATGCCGTAGAAGCAGGGCCACATCACCGGCGGGCACGAAATCCGCAGGTGCACCTCGCGCGCCCCCGCCTCGCGCAACATCTTGGCCACCGCCCGCTGGGTCGTGCCGCGGACGATCGTGTCGTCGACCACCACGATCCGCTTGCCGTCGATGTTCTCCCGCAGCGGGTTCAGCTTGCGCCGGACGCCGTCCTCGCGCGCCCCCTGTCCGGGCGTGATGAAGGTCCGGCCGATGTAGCGGTTCTTCACCAGTGCCTGACCGTGGGGGATGCCGGTGGCGGTGGCGAAACCCTCGGCGGCGGGGACGCCCGACTCGGGCACGCCCATCACCAGGTCGGCGTCGACCGGGGCCTGCGCCGCCAGCTTCTCCCCCATCCGCCGCCGCGCCGCGTGGACCTCGCGGCCGTAGAGCCGGCTGTCGGGCCGGGCGAAGTAGACGAACTCGAAGATGCAGAGGTGGGGGTCGACCCGCTCCACGGCGATGGCCTGGGCCGACCGCACACCGCTGTCGTCGATGATCACCAGCTCACCGGGCTCGAGCTCGCGGACGAAGGTGGCCCCCACGATGTCGAGCGCCGGTGTCTCCGACGCCAGCACCCAACCGTCGGGCTGGTCGGCGGGGCCGAGACGACCGAGACACAGCGGCCGGAATCCGTGGGCGTCGCGCACGCCCATCACATGGGTGGCGTCCAGCAGCACGAAGGAGAAGGCACCCTCGAGGACGGGCAGCACCGCCATCAGCGCCTTCTCGAGTGCGCCCTCGGCCGGCGGGGACCCGTCCGCCGGGGCGGGGAACCGCCGGGCCAGCAGCTCGGCCACCAGGTCGCTGTCGGAGGCGATCACCCCCGGCAACATCCCCGCTTCGGCCGCCAGCGCGGCGGTGTTGGTCAGGTTGCCGTTGTGGCCGAGAGCGAAGCCCGATCCGCCCACGGAGCGGTACACGGGCTGGGCGTTGCGCCATTCCGAGGCGCCCGTCGTCGAGTAGCGGGTATGGCCCATGGCCAGATCACCGGGCAGACAGGCGAGGGTGCGCTCGTCGAAGACGGTCGTCACGAGGCCCATGTCCTTCACCACGGTCAGCGCCTCGCCGTCGCTCACCGCCATCCCGGCCGACTCCTGGCCGCGGTGCTGCAGGGCGTAGATGCCGTCGAAGGTGAGCTGCGCCACCCCCTGCCCGGGGGCGTAGACGCCGAAGACGCCACAGGCTTCTTTCACTCGGCCCTCACCGCATCGCCCTCATGACGCCATCGGTCGAAACACCGGTCGATCCAGCGCCGCGCTCTCTCCACCTGTCTCGAGCCTACCGGTCCCTGCCGCCCGTTGGTCCAACCCGGCCCCGGTAGCCTCGGCCGGTGATCGATCTGCACACCCACTCGACGGTGTCGGACGGCTCGGAGCCACCGGGGACGATCGCCGAGATGGCGGCGGCGGCCGGATGCTCGGCCTTCGCCCTGACCGACCACGACAGCCTCGACGGCCAGGCCGCCGCCCGGTCGGTGGCCGACACGCTGGGGGTGACGCTCGTGCCCGGCTGCGAGGTGTCGTGCCGGAAGCCGCCGCCGGGTCGGGGCCGGCCCCCCATCGCCGGGTCGGTCCACGTTCTCGTCTACTTCGTCGAGCCCGGGGAGGGTCCTCTGCAGGACGAGCTGGTCAATCTGCGCGCCGACCGGGCCGAGCGCAACGCCCGTCTCCGGCAGCGGCTGGCCGAACTCGGCGTCCCGGTCGACTACGACGCCATGGTGGCCGAGGCGGGGGGCGAGGCCGGCCTGGGCCGGCCCCACTTCGCCCGGGCCCTGGTCCGGGCGGGCGCCGCCCACGACGTCGACGACGCCTTCGACCGCTTCCTTGCCGACGGCCGGCCCGGCTACGTACCGAAGGCCCGGCTCCTGCCCGAGGCGGTGGCCCGGCTGGCCACGGCGTCGGGCGGAGTGGCCGTCCTCGCCCATCCGCTCAGCCTCGGTCTCGACCCTTCGGCCCTCGAGCGGCTGGTGGCCGGGTTGGCCGCCGCCGGGCTGGGCGGCATCGAGGCCGTCTACGGCCGCTACAGCACCGAGCAACGCCGGGCGCTCAAACGGACGGCGGCCCGTTGCGGCGTCGTCGCCACCGGAGGCTCCGACTATCACGGCACCTTCAAGCCCGACCTCGAGGTGGGAACGGGCATGGGTGACCTCGACGTCCCCGACTCCGTGCTCGACGCCCTGACGGCGCGCCGTCCCTGAGGGGCGTGCCGCGTCCGGTCGGCGGGGGCTGGTCGGCGGCGCCCGGTCGGCGGCGGCTGACCGGCCGTCGAACCGCCCGCCGCCCCGGGACGCGGCTCAGGCCGCCGGGGGCTGGCCCAGCATGGCGGGAAGGGCGTGACGCCAGGCCGCGGTGGCCTCGGCCACGGAGAGATCGACGAGACCTCTCACCACCAGCCGATCGCCCCCGGGGTGGCCCAGGATGCGGACGGGGATCCCGGCGGCAACGGCCCGGGCGAGGACCTCGTGGGGATCGGCGGTGCCGACGATGACCCGGCCGGGCGACTCCGAGAAGAGACCGGCGGCCCCGTCCACGCCGTCCACGATGCAGCCCAGGCCGGACCGGACGGCACACTCGGCCAGGGCCACGCCGAGCCCACCGTCGGAGACGTCGTGGACCCCGGCGACCAGACCGCCGGCGGCCACCAGGTCGGCCACCAGCCGGAGCAGGACGCCGTGGGTACCGAGGTCGAGGCCGGGCAGCACGCCGCCGCGCTGTCCGTGCCGCTCGACGGCCCAGCGCGAGCCGGCCAGCGACGGATCGGTCTCCCCCAACAGGACGAGGGAGGTATCGGCCACGAAGAGACTTTCGGGGGGCCGCCGGCCGAGGTCCTCGATCACCCCGAGGACGGCCACGACGGGGGTGGGATCGATGTCGACGCCGCCGCTCTCGTTGTAGAGGCTGACATTGCCGCCGACGACGGGGATGTCGAGGGCCCGGCAGGCCTCGGCCATGCCGTCGATCGACTCCGACAGCTGCCACATCACCTCGGGGTGCTCGGGGTTGCCGAAGTTGAGGCAATTCACGAGCGCCACCGGCCGGGCCCCGGCGCAGGCCACGTTCAAGGCCGACTCGGCCACCGTCAGGGCGGTGCCGGCGCGGGGATCGATCGCGCACCACCGGGGATTCGAGTCGGTGGACAGCGCCAGGCCCCGCCGGCTGTCGGGCAGTCCGGGGGCGGCCAGCCGGAGCACGGCGGCGTCGGCGCCCGGGCCCACCACCGTGTTCAGGAAGAGCTGGTGGTCGTACTGCCGCCACACCCACGACGAGTCGGCCAGCATGGCGAGCACATCGGGTCCGCAGTCGACGGTGCCGCCGGCCCCCGGGGCGGCGAGGGCGGCGGCCGGGTCGTCGGCCCGGCGGCGGGCGAGATCGGCCGGCGGGGCCAGGGGCCGGTCGTAGAGGGGGGCGTCGTCGGAGAGCGAGGCGGCGGGGACGTCGGCCAGCAGCTCGCCCCCGGGCCGGTCGTAGATACGCAGCCGACCACCGGCGCCCGTGCCATCGCCGCCCCCGTTCCCGTCGGCCGGCCCACCC
>DATNJD010000042.1:0-14755 GCA_035604075.1 Acidimicrobiales bacterium | reverse complement strand
GGGCGCGTCGGCCCCTGCGTCGGGACGTCGCGCCCGCCACTGCGCCAGCACGTGCCACCAGCGGTCGGCCGAGATGGCGACGAGCAGGGCGGCCGACAGCCCGGTCACCGAGCTGAAGCGGGCCGGGATGATCTCGTTGAGCAGGGGGATGTGCATCAGGGCGCGGTCGGGCAGCCAGATGCCTGTGTCGTGGCCATGGCTCCGGGGCCCGGGGCCGAGGGAGAGGGCCCACGAGGCGGCCCCCATGGCGAGGACGACCCAGGCCAGCCGGAGCCGGTACCAGACCACGGCCGACACGGCGATGAAGATCAGGACGCCCCAGCCCAGGAAGACGACGGCCGGTCCGCTCGGTCCGTAGTAGCCCGAGAGCCGCAGCAGCGGTGAGACCTGGGTCACGCCGGGGCCGGCCGTGACGATGGCCGACAGGTAGCTGCCGAACCGCTCCGTCCCCGGCCAGGCCAGCCCCACCACCCGCTGGGGACCGTCCACGACGAACCAGAGGGGGTAGGCGAGCAGGACGCCGGCGGTGACCGCCGCCGCCGCCAAGCCGGTCAGGATCCGCCGGCGCAGGGCCCAGGCCTGCTGCGGCGCGGCGATGACGGCGGCCAGGAGGCCGATGGCAGCCACCACCCCCGACATGGCGAGCAGCTCGGTGCCGCTGAAGAACTGGACCACCACGACGAGGCCGAGGGCCACCCCCATGGTCACCGGCCGGTGCTTCCGCTCGACCAGCAGGTCGTAGAGGCAGAGGAAGGCCAGTGGCGGGAACCACATCCAGGCCAGGAAGAAGTGGCCGACGGTGACGGAGGTGACGATGGTGGGGGCGAAGCCGTAGAGGGCGGCGGCGGCGATCTGGCCGGCCACGTTGCTCGTCACCCGGCGGACGGCCACGAAGAAGGCCCAGCCCGAGACCACGGGAGCCAGGGTGACGGCCACGTTGAAGGTGGCCACGGGACCGAAGATCCAGGTGACGGGGGCGAGCAGGGTGCCCATGGCCAGGTTGGAGGTGTTGGCCAGCATGTTGGCGCCGCCCTGGCCGGCGTAGATGGCGTGGGAGAGCAGCGGATTGTGCAGGTGGGCCAGGGCGAAGGGCGTCCAGGCCAGATAGCCGAGTTCCTCGCTGATGTCCCCGCACTGGCAGACGATGGTCGAGGTCGGATGACCGGTGATCCAGACGTGCCACCACATCACCACCGAGAGGAAGGTGAAGCCGCCGATCACCGCGGCGTGCAGCGTCACCGTCGATCGGTCCAGCCGTCGGGCCGCGTGCCGGGCGCGGCCGGCCCGGTGGAGTCGGTCGGGGGACGGGCTGGCGTCGCCCTCCGCCGGCACGTCGACCGGGGTCAGGGTGTCCACGGGGGCCGGCTGTCCATCAGGGTGGCGGGTGGTCGTCGGGACACGGGGTCGAGGAGAGGCCGAACCAGTGGGAGAACCGGGGGTCGTCGGTCCACGACCCCGTCGACCATGAGGCCGCCGGCGGGGGCAGCTGGTAGAGCGAGGTCAGGTCGGCCAGCAGGGCATCGGTGTAGAGGGTGGCGCCGGCCGGGCAGAGGTGGGTGTCGTCCAGCATCCGCACCCGGACCCAGTCCGCCTTCGGTTGCGTGGTCTTGCCGTTGCTCGGCAACCACTCGGTGAAATGGCCCGCCAACTCCACCGCGGAGCCGACAGGGAAGTACATCACCCGGCCCGGGAAGAGCTTCACCATCGAGGCGGCGGCGGCGTTCCAGGCGCGCACCCCGTCGACGAGCTTGGCGGTGTCGGCCGCCGTCTGGGTGGCGCTCGGGTCACCGAGCACGGGACCGGGGGTGGGGAATTGCTGGAAGACGAGCCCCTCGACCCCGTCCCCCGGGGCCAGGACCACCCGGACGAACTGGGCCAGGACCTGTCGGTACTGGACCGGGTGGGCCAGGGCCCAGGCGTCGTCCCAGCTCCACATGGCCACCACCAATTGGGCCCCGCTGTCGGCCAGGTTGACGGCCACGTGATGGCGCCAGCCCAGGTCGGTCGACAGGCCCCAACCGACGATGGCCCGGGAGGCCACGCTCACGACACCGGTCGACTGCAGCGCAGCCTGGATGGCCGGCGCCTCCACGTACATCACCGAGTCCCCGAGCAGGGTGACGTGGAGCGGCTTCTGGGCCGACGGGGCGGCGGCCAGGGCGATGGGCGCCTGACCGGCCAGTCCCCCGGCCCCGGGGACCACCGGACCGCTGGTCACCACCCTGCCGGAGGCCGTCCTCGCCGAAGCCGCCACCGGCGCCGTGGCCACCACCGCCACCAGGGCCGTCACCCCGACGGCGACGGGAGCGAGAGCCAGCTTGGCCAGCCGGGGCCAGCCCCGGAACCTGGTCTTCTTGATCCGGCTCTCGAGCAGGTACCAGCTGAGGCTGGCCAGGACGAAGGTGCTCAGCACCCGCAGCGCGTCGAGGTCGAGCCCGTTCAAGCCGGTCCGCTCGGGCGTCAGCTCGACGATGACGGGCCAGTGCCAGAGGTAGAGCCCGTAGGAGATCTTGCCCACCCAGCGCAGGGGCCGGACGGCCAGCAACTTCCCCACCGGTCCGTAGGAGACCTGGCGGACGTCGGCGATGACGGTGGCGATGCAGACGGCCACCAAGAGGAAGCCACCGTCGGTCATCCACGCCGGGGGGCCGTCGGCGAAGGGGACGGCGGCCTGCCACCAACAGACGACGAAGACGGCCACCGCCACCGCCCCGGCCAGGTGCAGCAGCCGGCGGGCGGCCCGGCCGGGCTCGGGGCGGGCCGCCACCCAGAAGGCCACGGCCCCGCCGGCCAGAAGGTCGAAGGCCCGGGTGTCGGTGCCCAGGTAGACCCGGTTGATGCTGGCCCCGTGGTGCCGGAGCCAGGCCATCCAGGCCGCCGACAGCAGCGAACCGCCCACGGTGACGATCAACCCGGTCCGCCGCCACGATTCGGTCCGCCGGCGGTGTTCCGCCTTGTGATGTTCCCTGAGGTGGTCCCCGTGGTGGTGGCTCTCGATTGCCATCGGCGTCGCTGAGCGCCGGGAGCGGCCCCCCCGTCCGATCCCCCGCAGGATCAGCAGTGTCACCAGGGGCCAGACCAGGTAGAACTGCTCCTCGATGGCCAGGGTCCAGGTGTGCCGGAGGGGGGGCTCGGCCACGAACTGGGCGAAGTACGACTGGTGCAGGAAGATCTGCTGCCAGTTGGCGAAGTAGAAGATCGAGGCGATCGCCCCCGAGCGGACGGCGCCCAGATCGATCTGTGTCCCGCTCTTGGTCAGTGCCACCCAGAGGGCGAGCAGCACCAGCATGACCAGCAAGCCGGGCAGCAGCCGCTTGGCCCGCCTGCCCCAGAAGGCCCGCAGCCGGATGCCGCCGGTGCCCACCCACTCCTCCACCAGCAGGCTCGTGATCAGGAAGCCGGAGAGCACGAAGAAGACGTCGACGGCGATGTAGCCGCCCGCCGCCCAGCCGTACTGGAGGTGGTAGGCGAAGATGCAGAGCATGGACACGCCGCGCAGCCCGTCGGGGGCAGGCAGGTACCGGCCGCTGACGAGGCTCGGGGTCCGGGGGGAACCGTCGGTCGGCGCCGGCTCCGAGACAGTGGCGACGGCGGGCGCCGGGCCCGTCGTCTGGACGGCGCTCACCCGCTCCCGGGGCCCTCGCTCGGCATGGGCTGCATCATTGCATCCACGGTCTGGCCATCGGCGACGCCGCTGATGGCAAAACAGCAGGGCTCGCGGCGGGCCGACGAGGCCCGGTTCACCGCTCTCGACGGCATCCGGGCCTTCGCCGTCCTCGGCGTCATGTTCTTCCACGCCGGGGTGTCCTGGGCCCGGGGAGGCCTCCTCGGCGTCGACGTCTTCTTCGTCCTGTCGGGTTTCCTCATCACCACCCTGCTGTGCCGCGAGTACGGCCGGGCCGGCACCATCGCGTTGCGGGCCTTCTGGGTCCGACGGGCCCGACGGCTCGTCCCCGCCCTCCTCGTCCTGCTACTCGGCGTCGCCCTCTACGCCCACGTCTACGCGTCGTCGACCGACGTGATCAGCCTCCGCAAAGATGCCCTGGCCACCCTGCTCTACGTGGCCAACTGGCGCTACATCTTCTCGGGCCAGGGCTACTTCGCCATGGCCCAGGCCCCCTCGGCGCTGCTCCACACCTGGACCCTCGGGATCGAGGAGCAGTACTACCTGCTCTGGCCCCTCCTCGCCCTCTTCGTCCTCCGCCGCCGCGGTCCCCGTGGTCTGGCCGTGGTGGCCGGCGTGGGCGCACTGGCCTCGGCCCTCGAGATGTTCGTCCTCTACGCAGCCGGCTTCTCCGTCGACCGTCTCTACTACGGCACCGACACCCGAGCCCAGGCCCTCCTGGTGGGGTCGTTCCTGGCCGCCGTGGGCGCCGTCGGAGCCGGTGCCGTGGGTGCCGCCGGTGGAGCCGGTGACGGCGCGGGGTTCTCCATTCTCCCGGCCGGGTGGGCGCTGACGGCCCGGATGCGGAGACTGATCTCGCTCGGCGGCCTGGCCGGTGCGGCCGTGCTGTTCTGGGCCGGCCACGCCCTGCTCGGGACGGACCCGCTCCTCTACCGCGGCGGCTTCCTTCTGGTGGCCCTCTCGGCCGGGGCCGTCATCGCCGCCGTGGTGACCGGTCCCCGGACGATCCTGGCCCAGGTCTGCTCACTGCCGCCGCTCGTCTTCGTGGGTCGGATCTCCTACGGCCTCTACCTCTACCACTGGCCCCTCTTCCTCGTCATCGACAACGCCCACACCGGCCTGGGCGGCGCCGAGCTCCTCGGGGCACGGTTCGCCGCCACCTTCGCCGCCGCCACCCTCTCCTGGTTCCTGGTGGAGACGCCCATCCGCCGGCTGCGCCGGGTGCCCGTCCGGATCATGGCCCCGGCGTCGGGTTTCGTCATCGGTCTGGTGGTCGGCATCGTCATCGTGGCCACCACCGTCCCCGCCGCCCCCGTCCCCCGACCGACGGCCTCGGAGCTGGCCCGAGCCGAACGAGCGCAGCTGCGGACCCAACTGTCCGCCGCCGACGCCTTCACCAGCCGGCCCATCCGCTTCCTGCTGGTGGGCGACTCCATCGCCCAGACCCTCGGCCTCGGCCTCTCCGTCGACGGCGTGAGGAACTTCGGTGTCCGCGAACTCGACAACGCCGTCCTCGGCTGCGACCTCGACCCCACCCTCCAGGTCCGGCTGTCGGGCCAGGTCGGCCTGGCCACCCCGGGCTGCAAGGACTGGCCCTTCGCCTGGAACGCCGACGTGGCCAGGACCCGGCCCGAGGTGGTCGGGCTCCTCCTCGGCCGCTGGGAAGTGGCCGACCATCTCTACGAGGGCCAGTGGACCCACGTGGGCCAGCCCCTGTGGGACGACCACATCGAGACGGAGATGGAGCAGGGGGTCCGCATCCTCTCGGTCTCCGGGGCCAAGGTGGTCCTCTTCACCATGCCCTACGTCGACCCGGCCCAGGAGTCGGCCGCCGGTGTCCCCTACCCCGAGAACCAGCCGGCCCGGGTCCGGGCCTTCAATCACGACGTCCGGGTAGTGGCCGCCCGCATGGCCCCGGTCACCACCCTGATCGATCTGAACCGCTTCATCGATCCCGACGGGGTCTACACCACGACGGTGGACGGCATCGTCGTCCGGTGGACCGACGGCATCCACATCTCCGTCGCCGGGGGTGAGCTCGTGCAGCCCAAGATCGATCCCGTCGTCGCCCGGCTCGGTCTCCAGGTGGAGCACAAGCGGGCGTGAGCCCCCCTCACCGACTCCCGGCGCTGGTCGGGGACGGCGCGCCGTTCTTCGGGGCCGGCACCGCGTGCAGCTGCTCGAAGACGGCGCGGGCCACCGGCTCGGGCAACCAGGGCAGGGCCACGAGCTCCTCCACTGTGGCGGCCCGGACGGCCTTCAGGCTGCCGAACTGGCGCAGCAGCCGGGTCCGCCGGCCGGGGCCGAGGCCGGGGACGCCCTCGAGGGCGCTGTTCGTCATGCCCTTCCCCCGGACCTGCCGGTGATAGGTGATGGCGAACCGGTGGGCCTCGTCGCGGATCCGCTGCAGCAGGAAGAGGGCCTCCGAGCCCCGGGGGATGGGGACGGGATCGGACCGACCGGGGACGAAGACCTCCTCGAAGCTCTTGGCCAGTGCCGCCACCGGGATCTCCCCGGAGAGGCCCAACGTCTCGAGCACCCGCACCCCGACCCCGAGCTGACCCTTGCCGCCGTCGAGCAGCAGAAGCTGCGGCGGATAGGCGAAGCGCCGCCGGGCCGGGGCCTCGCCCTCGGCGTGCCGCCGCCGTTCCTCGAGCAGCGCGCTCAGCCGTCGCGTCAGTACCTCTTCCATCGCCGCGTAGTCGTCGTTGCCGGGGACCTCGCGGACCCGGAACCGCCGGTACTCCGACGGACGGGGCAGCCCGTCCTCGAGCACGACCATGGAGCCCACGTAGGCCGTGCCCTGGATGTGGCTCATGTCGTAGCACTCGATCCGCAACGGCGCGAGCGGCAGGTCGAGCGCCGTCCGCAGCGACTCGAGCGCCTTGGCCCGGCTGTCGTAGTCCGACGCCCTCCGCAACCGGTGCCGGGCCAGCTCCTCGGAGGCGTTGCGTGCCACCGTCTCCATCAGGTTCCGCTTGCCCCCCCGTTGCGGCACCCGCAACGTCACCGGACCGCCCCGCCGGTCGGCCAGGAAGGCCCGGTAGCCCTCGAGCTCTTCGGGCAGCTCGGGCACGAGCACCTGCCGCGGCACCCCCGGGTCGGCCGAGCCGTCCACCCCCCAGGACACAGGATCCCCCGCCCCCGACGTCCAGCCGCTGCCGTCGCTTCCTTGGGCCGAGCGGCGCCGGCGGGCGGGCGGGCCCGTCGGCGTCTCGGCATCGGCGTAGAGCTGCTCGAGCACCCGGCCCACCAGCTGTGCCGCCGTCAGGTCCTCCACCTTGTCCACGATGAAGGCCCGCCGGCCCACGATCCTCCCCCGCCGGACGTGGAACACACAGACGGCCGCCTCGAGCGGCTCGTCGGCGATACCGACCACGTCGAAGTCCTCAGGCTGCTCGCTCACCACCTGTTGCCGCTCGACGGCCATCCGCAAGGTCGCCAACTGATCGCGCCGGCGCGCCGCGCACTCGAAGTCGAGCGCCGCGGCCGCCTCCTCGCGTTCGCGCTCCAGCCGCTTCTCGACGTCGTCGGTGGCGCCGGCGAAGAAGCTCATCACGTCCTCGACGTAGCCGTCGTACTCCTCCCGCTCCACGTCGCCGATGCACGGACCGCAGCACCGTTCGATGTGGTACATCAGGCAGGGCTTCTGAAGCTTGATGTGCCGCTCCAACTTGCTGTCGGAGCACGACCGGATGGGGAACGTCCGCAGCAGCAGGTCGAGCGTGTCGCGCAGCGCCCCCGTGTGGGCGAAGGGACCGAAGTAGCGGATCCCCGGCCTCCGCCGGCCCCGCACCACGGCGGCCCGGGGCCAGGTGTCGGGCAGCGTCACCGCCAGCCAGGGGTAGCTCTTGTCGTCCACCAGCCGGATGTTGAACCGGGGCCGGTGCTCCTTGATCAGCGCGTACTCGAGCATGATGGCCTCGACCTCGTTGGCCACCTGCATCCACTCCACCCGCTCCGCCGCCGCCACCATCTGGGCCGTCCGGGGCAACAGCGTGGCCGGGTCGCCGAAGTAGCTCGACAGCCGGCTCCGCAGCGACTTCGCCTTCCCCACGTACAGCACCCGCCCGTGGGCGTCGAAGAATTGGTAGGACCCGGGCGCATCGGGGATCTGGCTCGGCGGCGGGCGGTCGCGCACACTCCCACTGTGCCGCGTCCGGCGCCCCCGCCGTGCACCGGCCGGGGCCGCCCCCGCGCATCCGGGTGGCCGAAGCCGCCCCATCCCGGTCGGCGCCCCGCGCACCGAGGTGGCCGGCCCGATAACCTGGTGGTCGAGCGCCGGCCTGGTATCCCGGCGTACATAACACTCCGAGGCCGACATACCCGCGGATGGGCGACCAGGCTGTCCCCGCCGGCCACTATCGGAGTGCTCCCCGAAGGGGGTTTCACCATGCTCCGTCTGCAGCATGCGCTTCCCGAGCGCTATTCCGACGCGTCCCCGGCCCAGCTCTCCGAGTGGATCGCCGCCGCCAAGTCGGGCCTCGGCGACCGCCTCCTCATCCTCGGACACCACTATCAGCGCGACGAGGTCATGGTCTGGGCTGACGCCCGGGGCGACTCCTTCGGCCTGTCCCGCCTGGCCGCCGACCGCCGCGACGCCGACTACGTCGTCTTCTGCGGTGTCCATTTCATGGCCGAGTCGGCCGACATCCTCACCGGCGCCCACCAGAAGGTGATCCTCCCCGACCTGAACGCCGGCTGCTCCATGGCCGACATGGCCGACATCGACGCCGTCGAGGAGGCCTGGGACGATCTGGCCGCCGTCACCGACGTCGAGCGGATCATCCCCATCACCTACATGAATTCGTCGGCCGCCCTGAAGGCCTTCGTCGGCCGCCACGGCGGTGCCGTCTGCACCTCCTCCAACGCCCAGGCCGTCCTCTCCTGGGCCCTGTCGGCTGACCCTGGTTCCGGTGCCGGCGGCGAGGCCCGCGCCGACAAGGTCCTCTTCTTCCCCGACCAGCATCTCGGCCGCAACACCGGCTTCCAGCTCGGCTACGCCGAGAGCGACATGCGCGTCTGGAATCCCCGCCTCGACCGCGGCGGCCTGGAGGAGGCCGACGTCAAGGACGCCACCCTCCTGCTCTGGAAGGGCCACTGCTCGGTCCACCAACGTTTCCGGCCCGAGCACGTCACCGCCTTCCGGGCCGAGTACCCGGACGGCATCGTCCTCATCCACCCCGAATGTGCCCACGAGGTGGTCGAGATGGCCGACGAGGTCGGTTCCACCGACGCCATCATCCGCGCCGTCGACACGGCGCCGGCGGGCGCGGTCATCGGCGTGGGCACCGAGATCCATCTCATCAAGCGCCTCGACGACGAGCACCCCGACAAGACCGTCCTCTCCCTCGATCCCCTCGTCTGTCCCTGCTCGACCATGTTCCGCATCGACGCCCCCCACCTCTGCTGGGTCCTCGAGAACCTGGTGGCCGGGACCGTCGTCAACCGGATCACGGTGGACGATGACATTGCCGCCGACGCCCGGGTGGCCCTCGAGAGGATGCTGGCCATCACCTGACCGGCGCGGGGGTCGCCGGTCAGACGGCCGTTCGTCCCCCATCGATGCTGAACACACTTCCCGTGACGGAACGTGATTCATCGGTCATCAGATGCACGGCCAGAGCGGCGACATCATCCGCCTGGACGAGCCGGCCGAGAGGCACCGCTTCGAGCCCGCGTTCGATATGGCCCGGGATACCGCTCGTCATCGGGGTCTCGGTGAGCCCGGGTGCGATCACGTTCACCCGGATACCGCGCGGCGCGAGTTCGAGGGCCAGGCTCCGGACGATCGCATGCACACCGGCCTTGGCCGCGGCGTAGGGCAGGAGCCCCACCCCCGGACGCAACGCGATCGACGAACCGGTGGCGAGAAGGACGCCCCCCTCCGCCCCGAGGTGCGGGACAGCGGCGCGGAAGGTGAGTAGGACCCCCGTCAGGTTGACCGCCAACACACGATCCCAATCGTCGAGATCCAGGTCGGTGATCGTGGCCGCGTCGATCAGGATGCCGGCGTTGGCGTGCACCACCCGGAGTGAGCCGAGTTCACCGACCAGCTCGTCGACGGCCACCGTCAGCGCTTCCGCATCGGACACATCGGCCCGCTGGGCGGCGGCGCGACGACCCATCGTTCTCACCTGCTCGACCAGCGAGTCGAGACCGTTCACGTCAAGGCCGATGGCGGCGATGTCGGCTCCCTCACCGGCCGCCCGCAGGGCGGTCGCCCGTCCGATGCCGCTCTCGGCGCCCGTGATGAGCACGACCCGACCGGTGAGACGCGACGAGCTCATGTCGGCCCTGGGTCCATGGGCGAACCATAACTCCACGACACCGCCGGCCCGACTGCTCCGGACGTGCCCGCGGCCGAGCCGCTACGCGTCGAACGGGGCGACGACGCGCCGCAGCAGCCCGGCCAGGGTGGCCCGTTCCAAGGGATCGAGCGTCCCCAGGATGGCGTTCTCGCGTGCCACCAGATCCCGCAGAGCCAAGTCGACGCGTCGCCGTCCCGCGGCGGTCAGCTGCACGCGGACCGAGCGGGCATCGTTCGGGTCGGGCCGGCGGCGGACGAGCCCCCGTGTCTCCAGGTGGTCGATCCGGTTGGTCATGGTGCCCGATGTGACCAGTGTCTGCGCCAAGAGTTGGCCGGGCGAGAGGTGATGCGGCGGATCGGACCGGCGCAGCGCCGAGAGCACGTCGAAGGTCCAGGTCTCGAGGTCGTGCCGGGCGAACACCACGCCCCGCTGCCTTTCCAGGTGGCGGGCCAACCGGCCGACACGCGACAACACCTCCAGGGGCGACACGTCCACGTCGGGTAGCGCCCGGCGCCACCCCGCCACCAGATGGTCGACCTCGTCCTCCATCCGATCCTCCCGATGGTCCCGATTCTGCGCCTGTCCGAGCATTATCTTGACATCAAGATACCCCGTCTGTCACTCTCTTGATATCGAGAGAGTGAGGAGACGCTGATGACGGCCCCGGCACCGGATGGCAACTCCTCCCCCGATCAGACGGCGGTCAAGGTCATGCCGGCCCCGCCGCCGTCGGCTGCCTCGTCGACCCCGCCCGCGTTGGTGGAGCCGGTCTATGCCCGGTGGCCCGAACGGGTGGCCCTGGGGCGAGCCCGCCTCGGCCGGCCGCTCACCTTCGCCGAAAAGGTGCTCGTCAACCATCTCCGTGACCCCCGCCGGCAGGAGTTGGACCGGGGGCACAGCTACGCCGACTTCGATCCCGACCGCGTCGCCCTCCAGGACGCCCTGGCCCAGATCGTGGCCCTCCAGCTCCTGATAGCGGGCATCGACGAGGTCCCGGTGCCGACGACCGTCCATTGCGATCACCTCATCCAGGCCAAGACGGCGGCGGCGGCCGACCTCCGCTCGGCGCTCGACCGCAACTCCGAGGTCTACGACTTCCTGCGCACCGTCTGCGCCCGGTTCAAGATCGGCTTCTGGAATCCCGGGTCCGGCATCATCCACCAGGTCGTCCTCGAGAACTACGCCTTCCCGGGCGGGATGATGATCGGCACCGACAGCCACACGCCCAACGCCGGCGGACTGGGCATGGTGGCAATCGGAGTCGGCGGTGGCGACGCCATCGATGTCATGACGGGCCGGCCCTTCACCGTGCGCTGGCCCACGCTCATCGGTGTGCGGCTCACGGGATCGATCTCCGGATGGACATCGCCCAAGGACGTGATCCTCAAAGTGGCCGAGCTGCTCACCGTGACGGGCGGCACCGGCGCCATCGTCGAGTACTTCGGCCCCGGAGCCGACACCATCAGCGCCACCGGCAAGGCCACCATCTGCAACATGGGCGCCGAGGTCGGTGCCACCACCTCCCTGTTTCCCTTCGACGCCACCATGGCGACCTACCTCACGGCCACCGGACGCCAGGACGTGGCCGCACTGGCGTCGACCGTGGCCGACGACCTGCGCGCCGATCCCGCTGTCACCGCCGACCCCGAACGCTTCTTCGACCGGGTCATCGAGATCGATCTGTCGTCGCTCTCGCCGCTGATCAACGGGCCCGACTCCCCCGATCTGGCCCACGGGGTGGGCGAGGTGGGCGCCTGGGCCCACGACCACGGGGTGCCCGTCGAGATCTCGGCCGCCCTGATCGGCTCGTGCACCAATTCCTCCTATGAGGACATGACCCGGGCGGCGGCGATCGCCCGGCAGGCGGCGGCGCACGGGCTGCGGGCCAGGACGCAGCTGCTCGTCACACCCGGCTCCGAGCAGGTACGCGCCACCATCGAGCGCGACGGGCTGCTCGCCGATCTCGAGGCCATCGGAGCCACGGTCCTGGCCAACGCCTGTGGTCCCTGCATCGGACAGTGGGACCGCGGTAACCCCGATCCCGACACGCCCAACACCATCGTCAACAGCTTCAACCGCAACTTTCCCAAGCGCAACGACGGCAACGCCCAGACCAAGGCCTTCGTCACCTCGCCCGACATGGTCGTCGCCTACGCCCTCGCCGGCACCCTCGACTTCGACCCCCTTATCGACTCGATTACCACCGACGCCGGCACACAGGTGCGGCTCGAACCGCCTGTCGGCGTCGACCTCCCCCGGCGCGGCTTCGACCCGGGCGCATCGGGCGCGGGCTTCGTGGCATCTCCGGCGGATGGATCGGAGACCGCCATCGCCGTGTCGCCCACCTCCGACCGGCTGCAGATCCTCACACCCTTCCCCGGCTGGGACGGCGGTGACTACATCGACATGCCGGTCTTACTGAAGGCCCAAGGCAAATGCACGACCGACCACATCTCGGCGGCAGGAGCCTGGTTGCTCTACCGCGGCCACCTCGAGAACATCTCGGCCAACCTCTTCCTCGGCGTCACGAACGCCTTCACCGGCGCCACCGGTGAGGGCAGAGACCCGACGGATGGTGCCACCCGATCGTTGCCCGACATCGCCAAGCGTCTCTCGGAGGCGGGCACACCGTGGTGCGCGGTGGGGGCCGACAACTACGGCGAGGGCTCCTCGCGCGAGCATGCCGCCATGGAACCCCGCTACCGCGGCGGAGTCGTCATCCTGGCCCGGTCCTTCGCCCGGATCCACGAGACCAACCTGAAGAAGCAAGGCCTGCTCCCCCTCACCTTCTCCAATCCCACGACCTACGACCAGATCGGCGAGGACGACCGCATCTCCGTCCTGGGCTTGACCTCGCTCGCCCCCGACACGCCGGTGCGCTGCCGCATCACCAAGACCGACGGCCGCCACATCGAGTTCAGCTGCACCCACACCTTCAGTTCCGAACAGATCGACTGGTTCACCGCCGGCAGCGCTCTCAACGTCATCCGCCGGCGCCGGGCAACGACGGCAACCTGAGGTCCACCCACCCGGACCACCGCCAACCGGTCGGCCACATCGAGCAAGACGGCGTGGCGGGGCCGCGGGGCTGAGGGGCTGAGGGGCCGCGGGGCCGCGGGGCTGCCATCGTCAATTCGGACGGTGTTGGGAAGAGGAGCCACTCCTACGATGGGTCGAAGGAGAACAGCGTCAGGGGATTCATGAGACGTGACACCGGGGCCCGGCTTCTCGTCGCTGCCCTCATTCTCGGATCCGCAACCGTGGCGGTCGGGACGGCCGGCACGGGTGACTCTGCGGCCTTCGCCGCACCGGCCGCCACACACGGTTCCGTCTGGTCGTCGACCGAGGCCCCGCTGCCGACGAACGCGTCGACGCAACCCTCGACGAGAAGCCCCCTCCTGATCGGTCCTCCCGTCTGCCCGGCGCCGGGATCGTGTGTGATCGGCGGTAACTACCTCGACACCAGCGGCAACGCCCAGGGCCTCGTCGAGACGGGCGCCGGCGCAAGCTGGACCGCCACCGAGGTCGCGCGTCCGGCTGATTCGTCGGTGCCGAACCGCAATGCCTTCCTGGCCGATATCTCCTGTCCGGCCGTGGGATCGTGCATCGCCCTGGCGAACTACACCGACACCGGCGGCAACGAAGTGGCTCTGATCGAGAGTCTGGCGGGGGGGACCTGGACAGCGACAGTCGTCCCCTACCCGTCGAACGTGGCCGTGTCTCCGAGCTACGAGTTCCTGCAGCGGATCGCCTGCCCCGCTCTCGGTTCCTGTGTGGCTTTCGGTGACTATTTCGACACGAACGGGAACCTCCAAGGTCTCATCGAGACCCAGACACAGGGAACCTGGACGGAGACGGAGGCACCGCTGCCGGCCAATGCCGGACCTTTTCCGGGGGGCAGCCTCGAGACCCTCACCTGCCCGTCGGTGAATTCATGTGTCGCCACCGGCGCCTACGAGGATACGGGCGGAAACGTCCAGGGTCTCATCGAGGTTCTGTCGCAAGGAACCTGGACGGCGACCGAGGCGCCATTGCCTATGGACGCGGCCACAACGCACCAGTCCACCTCCTTCAAAGACGTCTCCTGCCCGGCCGTCACATCGTGCGTCGCCGTGGGCGTCTACATCGATACCGCCGGCGATGGCGAGGGACTCGTCGAGACCCTGTCCCAGGGAACCTGGACGGCCACGAAGATGCCCGTGCCGGCCAACGCCGAGGCAGGCATCCTTGACGTCTTCCCCGACACGGTCTCGTGTGAAGCCGTCAACGCCTGCGTCATCGTGGGGCGTTACTTCATCGCGGCCAACGACGAGCAGGGCCTCATCGTGACCCTCGCCGGGGGAACCTGGAGCCCCGAGCAGGCGCCGCGTTCGACCAAGGCGACCGACCTATTGCTGGCGTCGGGGGCCTGCGCGTCCGTCAACTCGTGTGTCGGTGTGGGGCAAATCATCCACCGTCAGGACCTCGCCATCATCGAAACGATGGCGCGCGGGACGTGGTATTCCCGAACTGCGCCGCTGCCGGCTGACGCGGCAACGACGCGCCAGGAGGCGTTCCTCTACGAGATCGACTGCCCCGCCGTCCGCACATGTGTGGCCGTCGGTGCGTACCTCGACACGGGTCGCGACTACCACGGTCTCATCGACACGCTCTCGCCCCGATCGGCGTCGTCGCGTGGTCGATGATCCGGGCCGGTGATCCGGGCCGGTGATCCGGGCCGGTGATCCGGGCCGGTGATCGGCAAGACCCCTACACTTGCCTCACTGATTCGGCGGGGAAGATCCGTCTGGGGGGTGACATGCGACGTCGAGTCTCTTCG
>DATNJD010000041.1:0-2209 GCA_035604075.1 Acidimicrobiales bacterium | reverse complement strand
GAAACTCTCGGCGGTCGAGTCCGGGACCTCGTGATGGCGAATCCGGCGACTCAGCCTGTATGGCTGGGATGAGAAAGACGAGATTCGCGTTCTGAGAGGTCGACCCAGCGGGCGTCGGCCAGGCGGGCCAGAGACTCCAGGCGGAGGCGATCCCGCGCCCCGAGGGGCCACGCCGGTCGGCCCACCAGAAGGGTGAGGTCCCAGGCCGCCAGGTGGACCCAGGCGATGTCCCCGCCTTCGGGCGGCATGCGATTCGACTCGCGGATATGGGCCGCCAACCAGGGCGCGGCCGGAGGATGGCCCGAGGCGGCCATGACCATATGGTCCTCGCCGTCGATGATGGCCACCCACGACGCGTCGAGCTCGTGCTGTGTGCGCGAGGACAAAGCGGCGAGGACACCGTTGGTCGTCCGTTCCTCGAGGATCGCGGCGGCGGTGTCGTAGGCGTCGAGACGCTGGTCGGTGACGCCGGCGGCGACCGGGTGGACGGCGTCGACGGTGACGCCGTCCACCTCGGCGATCTCGACCAGGAGGAGGGGCACGAGCTGGGCATCGGCCAGCTCGACGACGAACTCGTCGAGGGCGCGACCTTCCTGGCGCCGGACGATCTCGATGGAGACGACGTCGCCGCGGACGGCTCCGATCCGGCTCGCCACCGCGCCGAGTGCCCCCGGTCTGTCGGGGAGCTCGACGCGGACGAGGAACGTCGCCATCCCCTCAGGCTACGCAGCCCAGGTGAACAGCATGTTTCGGCCCGGGGTCGCTGCCGTTACGGTCCGCGCCCATCGTGGTGAAGCAGCGGCGCCCCGTGTTGGGAGGTCGGATCCGGCTCCGGTTGGCACGCAAAGTGCTTGATCGGACGCGTGATCTGCCCTAGACACCCCTCCAGGTGGGCCGGCCGGGCGGGAAGCGGCGGCTCCGTGACTGTAGGAGGTTGGGGGGACATGGGACTTTCTCTTGGGCGGAGGTCGCGCACGCCGTTGTGTCTGGCCGGCGTGAGCGCATTGGTTGTGAGCACGCTGGTCGGCACCCTGGCTGTGAGCGCCACCCCGGCGGCGGCATCGTCGCGGCGGCCCATCTGCGTCGGTACGGCTCAGTCCCCGGGAGTGCTGGCGGGCAACTACCGGTCCGGCGTCGTCATCGACGGCGTCTGCGCGGTGAACCAAGGTGCGGCGACGGTCCACGGCACCCTCTCCATCACGCCCGGTTCGGCCCTGGTGGCGGCGTTTGCGCTCAATGACGCCACCGGCAAGGGAAGCTCGAAATTGACGGTGATCGGCCGCATCCACGTGGGCACCGGTGCCACCTTGATCCTGGGGTGCGAGCCGAATTTCTTTCCCTGCGTCGACGACCCCGGCGCGGCCACGGGAGGGACGCTGTCGAGCCCCGGCGTGGTACGCGGCAACGTGATCGGCACCGGAGCTCTCGGTGTGGTCATCCACGCCACCACGATCTACGGCGATGTTCGTGAGAGTGGCGGGGGCGGTGGCGTCACGTGCCAGACGCCCACGACGGGAATCTGGGCGTTGTTCAACAGCGCCCCCTACAGCGACTACGAGGACTCGATGATCCACGGCGACACAGCCGTGACCGGGCTCCACACGTGCTGGACCGGTCTCGCCCGCGACGCCGTGTCGGGCAGCATGGTCATCAGTCACGATCAACTGGCGGACCCCGACGGCATCGAAATTCTCGCCAATCAGATCGCCGGCGACTTGACATGCGTGGGGAACAGTCACGTCTGGGACAATTCGGAAGCGAACTTCAGCCAGACCGGCCTCTACCCGCGGACACCGCACCCCAACACTGTGGACGGGACCAGGAATGGTCAGTGTGTCCTGGCCAGCCCTGCCACCCAGGGCGGTCCGCCCGGCCCCGGTCCTTTCTAGGCTCCGTCCCGAACAGCTCCGTCCCGAACAGCTCCGTCCCGAACAGCTCGACAGCCGATCGGTCCTGATTTCGCGTCGGCCCTCGTCATCGGCTCCCCGAGTGGGCCGGTGGTACGGTGACGCGAGGTCGAGACCCGGTCGGTCATTCCTTCGACAACGTTGCCCCAGACCCTGGTGACGCTAGTGCCGAGCGTTTGCGCGGCGGCCGTCAGGTGCAAGGGAGCAGCGAGGCCGGAGTGGAAAAGACTGATCAGGTGACGGGCGGTGCCGAAGAGGTCGGCCACACGGGCGCACTGGCCGTGGATGTGCGCGGCCTGGTG
>DATNJD010000040.1:0-9569 GCA_035604075.1 Acidimicrobiales bacterium | reverse complement strand
GGCCAGGGGGGTCAGGAAGACCGTGATGGCGGCGCACAGGATCAGGACGGCGCCGTACTCCCATGCTGCTGGTGATGTCATGTGGTCGGCCCCCCCTCCACATTGCGCCGGCGCGCCTCAGGCGGCTCGACCCATGTTAGGCAACGAGGCGTGGACCGCAACCCGGATTCCCCCCTTTAGCTGGACCAACTCGGTAAAATCCTCCGTATGGAGCTTCTCGCGTTGGCCTCAGCGACTGCCCGCCGACTGGGTGAGATCGGGTTCCTGGTGGGGGCTCTCGGAGCACTCCTGCTGGCGTTCGGTGCCACCCGTTCGGATTCCGGGGGGATCGGGCAGATGGCCCGGTTGATCGGGCCCGCCCTGATCGCCGTCGGCTTCGTCCTCGGGATCGTCTACATCCACTGGGCGTAGGTCACACCGCCAGGCTCTGCTCTTCGATGACGAGCCGGATGATCTGCCGCAGGCCCACGGTGGGCGTGAACCCGACCAGCTCCCGGGCCCGGCCGGTGTCGGGGACACGGCGCTCCATGTCCTCGAAACCCTCTTCGTAGGCGTCCTCGTAGGGCACGTAGCGCAGCTCGGACGTGGACCCCGCCTCGTCCCGCACCATCTGGGCCAGCTCGGTCATGGAGATCTCCTCGTCCGATCCCAGGTTGAAGACCCGGCCGTAGGCGTCGGGATGCTCGATCAGGGCGGCCAGGGCCCGGACGATGTCACCGACGTAGCAGAAGCAGCGCGTCTGGGAGCCGTCGCCGTAGACGGTGATGGGCTCGTTGTGCAGGGCCTGGGTCACGAAGCGGGGGATGACCATGCCGTAGGCACCGGTCTGGCGGGGGCCGACGGTGTTGAAGAGCCGGACGATGACGGCGGGAAGGCCCTTCTCCCTCCAGTAGGTGTAGGCCAGGATCTCGTCGATGGCCTTGGCCTCCGAATAGGCCCACCGGCTCTTGAGCGGCGATCCCAGGATGCGGTCGTCGTCCTCGTGGAGCCGGTCGGAACGGTTCTTCCCGTAGATCTCGCTGCTCGAGGTGACGAGGACCCGGGTGCCGTACTTGTTGGCCTTCTCGAAGACGATCTCCGAGCCCCGGATGTTGGTGGCCAGGCTGCGCAGGGGCTGGTTGACGATGAGCTGGACACCCACGGCGGCGGCCAGGTGGAACACCGCCTCGCACCGGCTCACCACGTCGTCGACCAGATCGGCGTTCAGGATGGAGCCCAGCACGAACTCGAAATCGGGGCGGCCCAGCAGGTGCTCGATGTTGCCGTGGCGGCCGGTGGAGAGATCGTCCAGGGCGACGACCGAATTGCCCTGTTCCAGCAGGTGGTCGGCCAGATGCGAGGCGATGAAGCCGGCGCCTCCGGTGATGAGGACCCGCATCGGACCAAGGTAACAGTCACCACCCCGGAAAAAGAGGTGGCGCATGAGTATGCAGAGATCTGTATAGTCTTGCGGGATGAAGGTCGGGATCGCCGGGGCATCGGGCTACGCCGGGGCGGAGCTGCTGCGCCTGTGCGCGGGGCATGCCGAGCTCGACGTGGTCCTGGCCGGGGGTGACACCCAGGCGGGGGAGCCCGTGGCCTCGCTCTACCCGTCGCTGGCCGGGGCCTACCGGTCGCTCGCCTTCTCCACGGTGGGCGCCGACGACCTCGACGGCCTCGACGTCGTCTTCCTGGCCCTGCCCCACGGGCAGTCGCAGCACCTGGCCCCCGCCCTCGTCGACCGGGTCGGCCTCCTCGTCGACCTGGCGGCCGACTTCCGCCTGCACGACCCGGCCGCCTACCCCACCTGGTACGGGGAGAAGCACGTGGCGCCCGAGCTGCTCGGCCGCTTCGCCTACGGCCTGCCCGAGCTGTTCGGCGACGGCCTCGACGGCGCCCGGCTGGTGGCCGCCCCGGGCTGCTACCCGACGGCGGCGGCCCTCGCCCTGGCCCCGCTCGTCCGGGCCGGCGCCATATCCACCACCGGCATCGTCGTCGACGCCGCCAGCGGGACGTCGGGCGCGGGGCGGACGCCGTCACCGGCCATGCACTTCGCCACGGTGGACGAGAACTTCACCGCCTACGGACTGCTCACCCACCGGCACACGCCCGAGATCGAGCAGGCGGTCGGCGCCCAGGTCCTCTTCACCCCCCACCTGGCCCCCATGACGCGGGGGATCCTGGCCACCTGTTACGCCCGGCCCACGGGGCCGTGCTCGACCGAGGACATCCTCGGCATCCTGCGCGACGCCTACGCCGACGCCCCCTTCGTGGTCGTCTCGGACGCGTCGCCGTCGACCAAGGCCACTTTCGGGTCCAACGCCGCCCACCTGACGGCGCGCGTCGACGAGCGCACGGGCTGGGTCCTCCTCCTCGCCGCCATCGACAACCTGGGCAAGGGAGCGTCGGGCCAGGCCGTGCAGTGCGTCAACCGTGTCCAGGGATGGCCCGAGACCATGGGCCTGTCGACGGTGGGGGTCTTCCCATGAGCGTGACCGAACCACGCGGCTTCGTGGCCGCCGGTATGGCGTGCGGGATCAAGGCCTCGGGGGCCCCGGACCTGGCGCTGGTGGCCACCGTCGACGGCGATGCGGTGGCGGCGGCCGGTGTGTTCACGTCCAACCTGGCGGCAGCGGCGCCGGTGCAGGTGAGCCGGGCCCACCTGGCCGCCACCGGGGGCCGGGCGGCGGGTGTCATCGTCTCGAGCGGCAACGCCAACGCCGCCACGGGGGACCGGGGAAAGGCTGACGCCGAGCGGATGTGCGCGCTGGTGGGGGAGGGACTCGGGGTGAGCGCCACCGGCGTCCTCATCTGCCAGACCGGTCTGATCGGCATCCCTCTGCCCATGACGCCGATCGAGGCGGGCATCCCCGCCCTGGTGGCGGCGCGGTCGGCGGGGCGCCCGGCGGCGGAGCAGGCGGCCACGGCCATCATGACCACCGACCTCGTCCGCAAGGAGGTCGTGGTGGACGGGGGCGGATTCATCGTGGGGGGCATGGCCAAGGGCGCCGCCATGCTCGCCCCGCACATGGCGACGATGCTGGCCGTCCTCACCACCGACGCCGCCGTCGAGCCGGCGGCGCTCAAGAAGGCGCTCGTCCACGCCGTCGACGGCACCTTCAACCGGCTCACCATCGACGGCTGCACGTCCACCAACGACACCGTCCTCGTTCTGGCCAGCGGACGCGCCGGTACCCCGGCCCGGACGGGCGCGCTGGCCGACGCGCTGGCCGAGGCCTGCGCGGCGCTGGCCGGGGCCATGGCGGCCGACGCCGAGGGCGCGTCGCGCGTCGTCCACATCATCGTCACCGGTGCCGTCTCCGACGACGCCGCCCACACCGCGGCTCGGAAAGTGGCCGACTCGAACCTCGTGAAGTGCTCGATCAACGGCGAGGACCCCTACTGGGGACGCGTGATCTCCGAGCTCGGCTCGGCCGGCATCGCCTTCGACATGGACCGCGTCGAGATCGCCTACGGCGACACCGTGGTCTGCCGGGGCGGCGTGGCGGCCGACCACGACGACAAGGCGGTGCGGGCCCACATGGCCGAGCGCAACGTCGAGTTGCATTGCGATCTCGGTCTCGGCCAGGGTCGCGCCGCGGTCCTCTCGGCCGATCTCGGCCACGGCTACATCGACGAGAACCGGACCACATCATGAGCGAGACAGGATCATGAAGGACACGCTCGCCGTCGACGCGCCGGCCGCCAAGGCGGCCATCCTGGTCGAGGCGCTGCCCTACATCCTGCGCTTCTGGGGCAAGGTCGTCGTCGTCAAGTACGGCGGCAACGCCCGGACCGATGACGACACCGACGAGACCGAAGCCCTGGCCCAGTTCGCCGAGGACGTCGTGCTGATGCGTTCGGTGGGCATGCTGCCCGTCGTCGTCCACGGCGGCGGTCCCCAGATCGGGTCGCTGATGGCCCGGCTGGGCAAGGTGCCCGAATTCCGCGACGGCCAACGGGTCACCGACGCCGAGACCCTCGAGATCGCCCGGATGGTGCTCGTGGGCAAGGTCAACCGCGAGATCGTCTCGGCCATCAACGTGCACGGGGCGCTAGCGGTGGGCCTGTCGGGCGAGGACGCCAACCTGATCACGGCCGTGGCCCGTCCCGGCCAGCTCGGCTTCGTGGGCGACGTCGAGGTGGTCGACCCGTCGCTCATCGAACGCCTACTGGCCCAGGGCCTGATCCCCGTCGTCGCCACCATCGCGGCGGATACCGCTGGCCAGGCCTACAACATCAACGCCGACGCCGTGGCCGGTGCGGTGGCCGCCGCGCTGCACGCCGAGAAGCTCATCTTCCTCACCGACGTCGCCGGTGTGCGCGCCGACCCCGACGATCCCGAGACGCTGCTGCGGACGGTGTCGGTCGACGAGCTGGAAGCGATGGTGGCGTCGGGGGCGGCCACGGCGGGCATGATCCCGAAGGTCGACGCCTGCACGAGGGCGGTGCGCGCCGGCGTGGCGCGTGCCCACATCCTCGACGGCCGGGTGTCCCATGCGCTTCTGCTCGAGCTCTTCACCGACGAAGGCGTGGGCACCATGGTGTCCACCGACGTGGGCACAACACGGCGCTCCGGCGACAGCAGCGAGGACACCCCATGACATCCGCCACTACCGACGCGCTCGATCGCTCCGCGCTCATGCACACCTACCCCGAGCCCAAGGTCACCTTCGTCCGCGGCGAGGGAAGCATCCTGTGGGACACCGAGGGACGGCGCTATCTCGACTTCCTCGGGGGTCTGGCCGTCACGTCGCTGGGCCACGCCCACCCGGCCGTGGCCGAGGCGGTGGCCGAGCAGGCCCGCACCCTGGTGCACGTGTCGAACCTCTTCGGCAACGTCGTGGGCCCGACGGTGGCGGCCACGCTTGACCGGCTCATCGGCGGGGGAGTCGACCGCGCCGGCGGCCAGGTCTTCTTCACCAACTCGGGGGCCGAGGCCAACGAGTGCGCGCTCAAGCTGGCCCGCAAGTGGGCCGGCCCCGGCCGCCACGTCGTCGTCAGCACGGCCGACTCCTTCCACGGCCGGACCCTCGCCACCCTGGCCGCCACGGGCCAGCCGGCCAAGCACGCGCCGTTCGCCCCCATGCCCGTCGGCTTCGAGCACGTCCCCTACGACGACATCGACGCCCTCGACGCCACCTGCGACCCGTCGCGCGTCGCCGCGATCCTGCTCGAGCCCATCCAGGGGGAGGCGGGCGTCATCATGCCGTCGTCGGACTACCTGACGGCTGTCCGCGCCCTGTGCGACGACCGCGGCATCCTCTTCATGGCCGACGAGATCCAGACCGGCCTCGGCCGCACCGGCCGCTGGTTCGGCTTCCAGCACACCTCCGTCATGCCCGACGTCATCACGATGGCCAAGGCCCTCGGCAACGGCGTGCCCATCGGCGCCTGCTGGGCCACGGCCGAGGTGGCGGCGGCCTTCGGTCCCGGGGACCACGGCTCCACCTTCGGGGGCCAGCCCCTGGCGACGGCGGCGGCCGCGGCCACGCTGGCCGTCATGGAGGCGGAGGACGTCCCCGCCCGCGCCCGCCGGGCCGGGGCCCGGCTCACCGCGGCGCTGGAGGCGGTCGACGGCATCACGTCGGTGCGCGGTCACGGCCTTCTCCTCGGGGCGGCCCTGGCCGCCGGTGCGGGAGCGGCCGATGTGGCGGCGGCGGCGCTGGCGGCGGGACTGGTCGTGAACGCGCCCCGCCCCGACACCATCCGGCTGGCCCCGTCGCTACTGGTCACCGACGAGGAGATCGACGAGGCCGTCGCCATCCTGGCCGGTGTCCTGGCCGGCGGTGCGGGTTCATGACCCGCCACTTCCTCGACATCGACGACCTGTCGTGTCCCGAGCTCGAGACGGTGCTGTCCCTGGCGGCCCAGCCGGCCGAGACGGCACCGCCGCTGCTGGCGGGGCGCGGGGCGGCGCTCGTCTTCCAGAAGCCGTCGCTGCGCACCCGGAGCTCGACCGAGCTGGCCGTGCTCGCCCTCGGGGGCCATCCCGTCTACATCCAGGGACCGGAGGTCGGCATCGACAGCCGCGAGCCGGCCGAGGACGTGGCCCGGACGCTGGCCTGCTACCACGCCGTCATCTGCGGCCGGGTCCTCGACCACCAGATCCTCGTCCGTATGGCGGCCGCCCTCGACGGCGGCGCCGGCACGGGGTCGGGCGCCGGTGGGGCCGACGTCCCCGTCGTCAACCTGCTTTCGGACCAGGCCCACCCCTGCCAGGTGCTGGCCGACCTCCTCACCCTCCGCCAGGTCTTCGGCGACCTCGGCGGCCGGACCCTCGCCTACGTCGGCGACGCCAACAACGTCTGGCGATCACTGGCCCTGGGTGCGGCCATGATCGGTATGGCCTTCCGCACGGCCGCCCCCGACGGCTACGGCCCCGATGCCGACGACCTGGCCCGGGTGGCCCGTCTCGGCGGCGATGTCGAGGTCACCGAGGACCCGGCTGAGGCGGTGGCGGGCGCCGATGCCGTCTACACCGACGTCTGGACCTCCATGGGCCAGGAGGAGGAGGCGACCCTGCGCCGTAAGGCCTTCTCCGGCTTCACCGTCGACGACGACCTCCTCTCGGCCGCCGCTCCCGACGCCGTCGTCCTGCACTGCCTGCCGGCGCACCGCGGCGAGGAGATCTCGGCCTCGGTCATCGACGGTCCCCGCAGCCGCGTCTGGCAGCAGGCGGCCAACCGCATGCACGCCATGCGGGGACTGCTCACCTGGATCCTGGGAGAGGCGGTGGCGGGATGAAGCTGGGCAAGCCCCAACGCCAGCACCGGATCGCCCGTCTCCTCGAGACGAACGCGGTGGCCAGTCAGGGCCAGCTCGTCACCCTGCTGTCCGATGACGGCGTCGAGGCGACCCAGGCGACGGTGTCGCGCGACCTCGAGGAGATGGGGGCGGTCAAGGTGCGCGTCCTCGGCGGCGAGTCCGTCTACGCCCTCCCCGAGCTCCCCGTCCACCAGGTCGCGCCGGAGGACCACCTCCGGCGCGTGCTCGGTGAGTGGGTGGTCGAGGTGGCCCATTCGGCCAACCTCGTCGTCCTCCGCACCCCGCCCGGCTCGGCCCACGTCGTCGGCTCGGCCCTCGACCGCTGCGGCTTCGAGGGCGTGGTCGGAACGGTGGCGGGCGACGATACGGTGCTCGTCGTGGCGGCCGAGGATCCCGGGGGCGCGGTCGTGGCCACCCGCATCGCCGACGTCGTCGGCGTCAACGGCACGAACGGCTCGATCCCATGAAGAAGAACGGAGAACGGTAAATGGCAAAGCGCGTGGTCCTCGCCTACAGCGGTGGCCTCGACACCTCGGTGGCCGTGCCCTGGCTGGCCGAGGAGCTGGACCTCGAGGTGGTGGCGGTGGCCGTCGACGTCGGCCAGGGCGGCGACTTCGAGGTCATCCGCCAGCGGGCGCTTTCGGCCGGGGCCGTCGGGTCGATCGTCGTCGACGCCCGGTCCGAGATGGCCGACGACTACTGCCGTCTGGCCATCGCCGCCAACGCCCGCTACGAGGGCAAGTACCCGCTCGTCTCGGCCCTGTCGCGGCCGGTCATCGTCCGCCACCTGGTGGCCGAGGCCCGTCGTCACGGCGCCGACGCCGTCGCCCACGGCTGCACCGGCAAAGGTAACGACCAGGTCCGCTTCGAGGTCGGCACCCGGGCGCTCGCCCCCGATCTCGAGATCTTCGCCCCGGCCCGTCGCTGGGGCATGTCGCGTGAGGACTGCGTCGACTACGCGGCGGCCCACGGCATCCCGATCGAGGCGACCAAGGAGAAGATGTACTCGATCGACGAGAACCTCTGGGGCCGCGCCATCGAGTGCGGTGCCATCGAGGACCCCTGGGCGCCAGCGCCGTGCGACGTCTACACCCTCACCCGCCCGATGGCGAGCGAGCCGCGCGACGTCGTCGTCGGATTCGAGCACGGTGTGCCGGTGTCCATCGACGGCCGGACGCTCCCGCTCGCCGATCTCATCGCCGACCTGGGTGCCATCGTCGGTGGCTACGGGTGGGGACGGCTCGACATGGTCGAAAACCGCCGCGTTGGCATCAAGAGCCGCGAGATCTACGAGTGCCCGGCGGCGTTGGCGCTCATCCTCGCCCACGCCGATCTGGAGGACATCACGCTGGAGCGCGACGTCGCCCACGAGAAGGCCCGCCTCGAGCCCCGCTGGGCCGAGCTCGTCTACGACGGACTCTGGTTCTCGCCGCTCAAGGAGGCCCTCGACGCCTTCTTCGCCTCCACCCAGCGCTCGGTCACCGGTGAGGTCCGCCTCAGCCTGTCGCCCGGCAGCTGCGTCGTCTCGGGACGCCGCAGCCCGGTCTCGCTCTACGACCACGGCCTCGCCACCTATGACTCGACCGACACCTTCAACCACGCCGACGCCGAGGGATTCGTCCGCCTCTGGGGACTCGGCGTCGCTACCTGGCCGGCCCGCCAGGGTGGTCCGGCAGGTTCGTCGTGACCCTCTGGGAGAGCCGGTTGGGGGGGACGGCCGAGGAGGTCATGGCCTTCACCGTCAGCCTGCCGTTCGACCGGCGGCTGGCGGCCGACGACCTGACGGGCTCGCGGGCGCACGTCCGGGGCCTCGGTCGCGCCGGCGTGCTCGACGATGGCGAGGTGGCCATCCTTCTCGCCGCGCTGGAGCGGGTGGAGGAGGAACTGGCCAACGGCACCTTCACCTTCCGGGCCGAGGACGAGGACATCCACACCGCCGTCGAGCGCCGCGTCACCGAGATGGCGGCCGACGTGGGGGCCAAGCTGCACACCGGCCGCAGCCGCAACGACCAGGTCGCCACCGACCTCCGGCTCTACACCCGCCGCGAGCTGCTGCACATCGCCCAGCTCATCCTCGGCCTGCAGGAGGTCCTCAGCCACCGCGCCGCCGACGCCGGCGACGCCTACCTGCCCGGCTACACCCACATGCAGCGGGCCCAGCCCGTCCTCCTCGCCCACCACCTCCTGGCCCACGCCTGGGCCCTCGCCCGCGACGTCGACCGGCTGATGCACACCGTCGTCCGTCTCGACGTCAGCCCCCTCGGAGCGGGCGCGCTGGCGGGATCGTCGCTGTGGCTCGACCCCGACGCCGTCGCGGCCGATCTCGGCTTCGCCGGCCGCTTCGAGAATTCCCTCGACGCCGTCTCCGACCGCGACTTCGTGGCCGAGGCCCTCTTCGATCTGGCCCTCCTCGGCGTCCACCTGTCGCGCATGGGTGAGGAGCTCGTCATCTGGTCGACCGACGAGTTCGGCTTCGTCACCCTGGACGACGCCTACGCCACCGGCAGCTCGATGCTGCCCCAGAAGAAGAACCCCGACGTGGCCGAGCTGGCCCGGGGGAAGGCCGGCCGGCTCATCGGCCACCTCACCGGCATCCTCACCACCTTGAAGGGCCTCCCTCTCGCCTACAACCGCGATCTCCAGGAGGACAAGGAGCCTCTCTTCGACGCCGTCGACCAGATCTCCCGGGCGCTGCTCGCCATGGCGGGCATGATCGCCACGGCCGACTTCCACACCGAACGCATGCGGGAGGCGGCCGACGGGGCACCGGCGGCGGCGGTCGACCTGGCCGAGTGGCTCGTCGAGCGGGGAGTGCCCTTCCG
>DATNJD010000039.1:0-10253 GCA_035604075.1 Acidimicrobiales bacterium | reverse complement strand
GACCGGCGCTGCACATGTCGGTGACGCCGAACCCGTCGATGACCGGGTTGTCGTCGACCGTGTAGGAGCGCAGTGTGGCACCGACCTCGGTGACGACCGCATGCTGACGTCCGTGGCCGATGCTGTGCTGCTCGCCCGAGGGCGAGACGTCCGTCATCGGAGAAGCGGGCATTGGGCCTCGAGGCGCTCGATGGTGATGGCGTGGGCGACGGCCCGACCGCGGCTCCGGATGCGGCGTCGTGATGCGGTTCGGGAACGGGCACCGGTATGGTAGTTCCCGGAGTCGACGCCGGCGCCGACCACGGTTGTCGAAGCGGAGGAACCACGTGCGCATCCTGGTCACCAACGATGATGGCGTGCGCGCCCCGGGTATCGCCGCCCTGGCCCGGGTGGCGGCGGAGACCGAGCACGAGATCGTGGTCGTCGCCCCCATGATCGATTATTCGGGGGCCGGAGCCGCGGTCGGGCCCGTCCACTCGCGCGACGGCGTCGACTACGAGACCTACGACATCGCCGGCCTCGACGTCCCCACCTACGGCATCGACGGGCCGCCCGCCCTGGCCGTCATCCTGGCCTGTGTCGGCGGCTTCGGTCCCCGACCCGATCTCGTGCTCTCGGGCATCAACCTCGGCGTGAACGTGGGTCGCTCGGCGTTGCATTCGGGTACCGTGGGGGCCACCCTGACGGCTGCCCATTTCGGTCTGCGCTCGGTCGCCGTCTCCATCAGCTGGGGCGCCGACCCCGTGCCCTGGGACACTCCCGCCGCCCTGGCCGGCTCACTCATCCCCGTTCTGGTGGACGCGCCGGCGGGCACGACTTTCAATCTGAACGTGCCCAACGTGGCCCTGGCCGATCTCCGCGGCCTGCGACACGGGAACCTGGGGCGGGGGGGGACCATCCGGTCGGCCGTCCACGACACGGGCAGTGGTGAGTCCCATCCCCACGTGGCGCTACCGCCGTCGCCCTCAGGCACGCTGCGCCTGGATCTCACCACTCCGGGGGAAAGCGGCGCCCGGGTGGACCCCAATTCCGACGCCGGGCTCGTGGCCCGTGGCTACGCCTCGATCACGCCCCTGGTGGGGGTGCGTGAAGCCGGAGGCGATGACGCCGCCCACACCCTGGGTCGCGCCCTCGACGCCCTCTACGGCCTTTCGGGAGTGGAACCGGGCCCGGCGCCGGACGATGTGGGCACAGGGGCCACCGAAGCCATCCGCTAGCCAAAAGGCCAGCTCACTGCCGTAATCTACCCTCACGGGGGATGTCCGCACTCCCGGTTAATCCACCTTTCACCGGCGGGTGGGCTTGCGAAGGCGTGCACAAGCGCTAAGGTGCTTGCGACCCGAAACATCGGATGGTGGAGTCCATGCGGCAGCAGCGGAGGCTGCCGACCGGGCCCTAACCGGCCTGCGCCAGTGGACCACCTGTGACCGTCTCGTCTGTCACCCGGCGCGTCCGCGCGCCGGGCGGCGAGCAGCTCCCACCCGACCGGGACCCCCCATGACCTCACCACGCCCACAGCCGCGCTCAGCACGGAGGCAGACGGAGCCGCCCACGGCCTAGCCCAGGGTTGCTCCGTCCGCACCTCGTTCGGACTCTCACATGTCCAGGGCCGCCCGCCCTTCCCGGCGCCGGCTCCGCGAGACGAATGCTCAGACGACGGGCGCCCGCATTCCACAGCCCACCTGGAGCCCTCCGGGGATCCCGTGACTCAAGGGAAGGCAAAAGATGCGGAAGCACCGACTCTTTGGCGTTGTCATCGCCGTGTTCGTCGGAACGGGTGCACTCACCCACCGATCGGACAGTCTTCATACAACCGCCGGCACCGACCATGCCGGCATGCAACTGACGGCGGCGGACTACTCCGCCGATCATCACAGTGTGGCCGATCAACAAAGTGTGGCCGATCAACAAAGTGTGGCCGATCATCAAAGTGTTGCTCGATTGGACACGGCCCCGAGCGGAGCCAATCTGCCGTTCCCGTTCGGGGCGGTGCAGTTGGTCACGACCTATCGCGCCGCGGCGGCCCGTGAGGCGGCGGCGGTGAACGCGTATCTGACCGCCGTGGCGCAGGAGCGTGCGGCGGTGAACGGGTACTTGAGCGCCGTGGCCAAGGAGCGTTCGGCCGTGCGGACCTATCTGTCTGCCATTGCTACGCGGCATCCGGCACCGGCACCGGCACCAGCGCCGGCAACGGCAACGGCAACGGCAACGGCACCACTGGGTAACCCGTGGCCGGCGTTGCGGCAGTGCGAATCGAGTGGCAACTACGCCGAGAACTCCGGCAACGGCTACTACGGCGCGTACCAATTCACCGCCGGGACATGGGCGTCACTGGGCTTCGGGGGTCTGCCCTCGCAAGCCCCGGCGGCGGTACAGGACCAGGCCGCCCAGGAACTGCAGGCGCGGCGGGGCTGGGGGCAGTGGCCTTCGTGCGCCCGTCGCCTCGGGCTTCTCTGATTGCGCCGGAGAAAGGACGAGGAGAGAAGAAGTAGAGGAAGCGTCGTGACAACCGGTACGCCGCGCCGCGCTCGGCGTACCGGTTGTGCGGCGTCAGGAACGGGCCACCAGGTCGTCGAGCCAGTCGTAGACGACCTGGGCGGCCAGACGAAGGTTGTTGGCCTGACAGTGGGCGTCGGCACCGTCGTCGACCGAGAAGCGGCAGGTGGTCACCGGACCACCCACACCGGCGACGAACTCGTCGACCTGGCGGAGCACCTCCTCGCCCTCGCGTTCACCCACCAGGGCCAGTGAGGGACAGGTCACGGCCGACAGCGCCGCATCGAGCCGGTAGTCGCGCAGGTGCGCCTTCCACTCCTGCAGAGAGCCCACGCCGAAGCGGCGGCAGACGGCGGCGATTCCCCAGAGCATCTGCGCCGGCAACAGGTCCTCGGGAATGCCGGCGACGTCCTCGGGACGGATGTCCCGGCGCATGCGGAAGACCTCGGGACCGAGGAAGGCCTCGAAGTAGCGGTAGAGGTCGACCAGGGGGCTGTCGACCACCAGCGCGCCCACCCGGTCGTCGTGGGCGGCGGCGCGCGTCGCGCCGTAACTGCCGATGCTCATCCCGGCCAGCGCGACGAAGCCGCCACCCGGGCCGAGGCGATTCTGGAGGTCGTCCACGACGGCGGCGAAGGGCGCCTCGTAGTCGGGCCGGTAGGTCATGGACGGGTTCTGTCGTATGCAGCCGGTCTGGCCGGGGCCGTCGAAGACGACGACCTGCCAGCCCCGGACCGCTCCCGCCGCGCCCAGCTGGAAGTACATCTCCTCGGCGCCCGAGTCGAAGCCACCGAGCGCCACGAGAGTCCCCACCGGTCGGCGCCCCGGAGCCGTCCCCTCCCGGGGCCGGACCAGATAGGCGGGGAGGAAGCCGTCCTCGAAAGGAATGGAGAGGGGCTCGATGGGGGGATCGAAGAGGGCGGCGGCCGACTCGAAGCAGGCGCGGCTACGGCGACCGCACTCGGCCAGGACGTCGGGGTCCGCCTCGGCGTAGTACTCGGCCGTCCGGTGGTAGGTCGAGGCCCGCAGGTAGTGGTCGCGGGCGCTGACCCGATGACCGGCGTCGGAGCAGCTCGACGCCCGGCGCTCCACCCGGTCGGCCAGGAGGCTGAAGGCCGACACCCAGCTGCCGGTGTCGCCGTCGGTGATCATGCCGGCGGCGGCCAGGCATTCCCCCACCGACGAACCGCCGTAGTCGGCCGCGCCCATGGCCCGGAGGAGCTGGTAGTCGAACTCCGGGTCGCGGAAGCCCGTCACCCGGGTGACGCTCCTCGTGATCCGGCTTCCCTCGAATGCCACCGACGGTGCTCCTACCTGAGACCGGGCCCCTGCCTGAGACCGGGCGCCCGAGACCAGGCGCCCGAGAGTGCTCGGGAGGCGAACGGGGTCTGATCCTACGGGTCGCGACGCGCCGTTAGCGTGGGAGCGCAATGCGTGTCGCCGCCGTCCAGTGCACCGCGTCGGACGATCGGAGCCGGAACCTGGCCGGGGCCGGCGAGCTGGTGGAGGCGGCGGCGGGCAGCGGGGCCGAGCTGGTGGTGCTGCCCGAGCTGTTCGCGCTCTACGGGGACGCGGCGACGTTGCGGGCCGGGGCCGAACCCCTCGACGGGCCCACCACCCGGTGGGCCGCCGCGCTGGCGGCGCGGCTCGGGATCTGGCTGGTGGCGGGCAGTTTCGTGGAGGCCGTCGGACCGGGGCGCAACCGCAACACGTCGGTGCTGGTCGGTCCGGACGGGACCGTCGGCGCCCGGTACCGGAAGATCCACCTCTTCGACGTGGACGTCCCCGGGGCGATGACCCGGGAATCGGATGCGGTGACCCCGGGGGAGGCGATCGTGTCGACGTCGCTCTCCCTGGACGACGGGGGTCTGCTGCCCATCGGGCTGACCATCTGTTACGACCTGCGCTTCCCCGAGCTGTTCCGGGTACTGGCGCTGGCCGGCGCCCTCGTGATCGTGGTCCCCTCGGCTTTCGCGGCGGCCACCGGTGCTCCCCACTGGGAGATCCTGCTGCGGGCCCGGGCGATCGAGAATCAGGTGTTCGTGATCGCCGCCGACCAGGTGGGGACGCTTTCGTCCTCGTTCGCCGCCCACGGCCACTCGATGATCGTCGATCCCTGGGGGACCGTCCTGGCCGAGCTGCCCGACGGCGTCGGCCACATCGTGGCCGACCTCGACCTGGCCGGTCAGCAGGAGATCCGGTCCCTCCTGCCGAGCTGGGTCCACCGCCGCCCCGGGGCCTACGAGGGCCTCGACGGGACCGGTTCCCCGTGAGGCCGACCGCTGATCGGCCCGCCGGATCGGGCCGTCCCGATCCCCGAAAATGCCGTCCGGATCCCCGAAAGAGGAAGCTTCCCGCTACCCTTGTTCCATGGTTCAAAGCGCGGGGAGCGGTGAACCAGCCACTCCGGGTACGGTGGATGACAGCGGTGAGGCGGCGATGTCGGTCGGCGCCGTCGGGACGGGTCGGCCCCGTCACCGGGCCCGGCGGACGGTGACGGCCGTGGACCTCACCCTGAAGGCACCGATCGCCACCGTTTCGGCGCTCTTCGACCGGAGGCCCTTCACCGATGGGTCGTTCGAGGTCGAGGGGCTGCGGCTGCACTACGAGGACTATGGGACGGGGTCGCACATCCTGGTCTTCCTGCACGGGATCCTGCTGGACGCCCAGATGAACCGCCGGCTGGCCTCCGACCTGGCCGCGGCGGGCAACCGGGTGGTGCTGCTCGACCTCCCCGGGCACGGCCAGTCCGACAAGCCCCGGCACGCCTCGGCCCACCGGATCGACTCGTATGCGCACTACGTGGTGGCGTTGCTCGACCATCTCGGGATCGATCAGGCCATCATCGGCGGCGTCTCGCTCGGTGCCAATGTCACTCTCCAGGTGGCGGCCCAGGCCCCCGAGCGGGTGCGGGGAATGCTGATCGAGATGCCGGTGCTCGAATGGGCCGTCCCCGGCGCCGCCCTCGTCTTCCTTCCCATGCTGCTCGGCGTCCACTATGCCGCCCCGCTCGTCCGGGCCGTCGCCTGGTTGGCCCGCCGGGTGCCGCGGACGAGGATCGGAGCGTTCGACAGCTTCGTGACGACCTTGACCCTCGACCCCGAGGAGTCGGCCGCCGTGCTGCACGGGATGCTCACCGGGCCTATCACGCCGACCTATGAGGAGCGCCATGAGATGGCCATGCCCGCCCTCGTCATCGGGCACAAGATCGACTTCATCCATCCCTTCACCGACGCCGACCACCTGTCGCGGCAGCTGCCCAACGCCCGCCTGGCGGTGGCCCGTTCGATCATCGAGCTGCGGGTGGCCCCCGAACGCCTGACAACGCAGATCGCCGCCTTCCTGGACGAGGTCTGGGGCCATGCGCCGTTCCACCTGATGGCCGGTCCCCGGGCCCTGCCGAGCGAGGCCTGACCGCCGGGTCCGTCGATTACCGGGTCCGTCGATTACCGGGACCGTCGATTACCGGGACCGTCGATTACCGGGCCCGTCCGTCGCCGGACCGTCGGTTACCGGGACCGCGGCGGAGCCCAGGCGTCGGGGTCCTCGGTGAGCTTGGCCACCGAACGGGGCAGGCGGCCCTGGACGACGTCGTCGAGGTTGACCCGGTCGAGGACGCTGCGGAGACTGGCCCGGACGGCGATCCAGACATCTTGGAGGTGTTCGGCCGGGCCGTCGTAACGGGCGGCCTCCGGGCGCAGCCCCCGAACTTCGGCCAGGGGGCCGTCGAGGGCACGCATGACGTCGGCGACCGTGATCTCGGTGGCCGGGCGGGCCAGGCGGTAGCCGCCTTCGGAGCCGCGCTGGCTGGCCACGATGCCAGCCCGGCGCAGGTCGTTCAGGATGGCGCCGAGGAACTTGGACGGCAGGGACTGGGCCTCGGCCAGGGCCTCGGCGGTGGTGGGTTCCCCCCGGGCCGTCAGGGCGAGAAGGGCACGCATGCCGTAGTCCACTTTGGCGGGGATGTGCATCCCCTGATTCTGCCCCGGTCCGGGCCACGGGGTGCACTAACGACAAGTTAACCTATAGCATCACTTGTTTCCCGGCTCTTTGTTGATCGGTCGCCGCTGCGGACGACGACCGGGGCCGTCTCCCGGTGGCGCCGTCGGCGTCGGGGGCATGGGAGCGTGGAAGAAGGAGCCCGAGGTGGCCGACCCGGTCGACCGGACGACGAGCACGCTGGAGGAGATCCCCCCGGCCGAACGGACCCCGGTCGCCGGGGTCAAAGAGGCCCTGCAGCGGCGGTGGGACCGACCGGGCGGCCGCGGCTACGCGGCGCTGCGCTGGGGGGGAGCCACTCTCTTCGCCGCCGTGGCAATCGCCCTGGTGGTGACGCTCCTGACCTCGTCCAGCCAGGCTTTCGGCCATTCCGGGCTGAGTCTGCTGTGGACGGGGACGTGGGACCCCACCCACAAGATCTACGGGGCCGAGACCTTCATCGTCGGCACCTTGATCACGACGGCCGTCGCCCTGGTGCTGGCCGTCCCCATCGGGGTGGCCACGGCCGCCTTCTTGTCCGAGCTCGCCCCGCGCTGGCTGGCCACCCCGTTGTCGGTGCTGATCGACCTGATCGCGGCGGTGCCCAGCATCGTGGTGGGTCTGTGGGGCCTGCTCGTGCTGACGCCGGCCTTCGCCCACCATGTGGAACCGTTCCTGAAGACGATCCCGGTGCTCGAATGGTTCTTCCACGGACCCGCCCTCGGGCCCAGCATGCTGCTGGCCGGCGTGGTGCTGGCCGTGATGATCCTGCCCACGATGGTGGCGCTGTCACGGACGGCTCTGGCCGGGGTGGCACTGACCGATCGGGAGGCGGCCCGGGCCCTCGGCGGGACCCGGTGGCAGGTCGTCCGGAGGGCCGTCATCCCCGGCGCCCGGACGGGCATCGAGGGGGCCGTCACCTTGGCCATGGGTCGGGCCCTCGGGGAGTCCATCGCCGTGGCCATGGTCATCGGCAACGCCTATGTGATCCCCCACTCTCTGCTCGCCCCCGGGGCCACCCTCGGGTCCGCCATCATCAACAACTTCGGCGGCGCCACGCCCGGTCTCGACCGGAGCGAGGTGATCGCGCTGGTGGTGATCCTGCTCGGCATTACGGCACTGGTGAACGCCGGCGGCCAGGTTCTGCTGCGGTCCCGGTCGCGGCCGGCGGTGCACTGACGATGACCACGGAGACGGCCGCCGTGCCGGCGGGCGGGGCCGGCATGGGGCACGGCGCGGCGCGGCGACGGGAGCTGATCAGGGCCCAGTCGGCGCGCTCGCTGCGGCGCCGGCACCTGACCGGCCGGGGCGCGGTGGGGTTGTGCGTCGTGGCCGTGGCCATCTCTCTCACCCCCCTCGTCGCTCTGGTCGCCTATACGACGTCGCGTGGGATCCACGCGCTCTCAGTCGACTTCTTCACGAAGATCCCCACCCCGCAGGGCATTCCCGGGGGCGGAATCTCCAACGCCATCGTGGGAAGCCTGATCATCGTGGGACTGGCGGCGGCGATGGCCGTGCCCGTGGGCATCGCCAGTGCACTGTTTCTCCTCGAGCGCAGGGGCCGGATCGCCGGGGCCATCCGCTTCACGGCCGACGTACTCACCGGGGTGCCCTCCATCGCCATCGGTATCTTCGCCTATGCCGTGCTGGTGGAGCCTTTGGCCCACTTCTCGGCCCTGGCCGGCAGCTTCGCCCTGGCCGTGCTGATGCTGCCCGTGATCATCCGGTCGAGCGAGTCGGCCATGAGGGCGGTGCCCCGGACCGAATGGGAGGCGGGTCTCGCGCTGGGGGTCCGCCGGGGCCGGGTCGTCCGCTCCATCGTGCTCCGCGGCGCCTTGGCGGGGATCGTGACCGGCAACCTGTTGGCGGTGGCCCGGGCCGTGGGAGAGACGGCTCCGCTGCTCTTCACCACCGGCAATCAGCTGTTCAACCTGAGTCCGTTACAACCGACGGGGGCCGTGCCGCTCACCATCTTCTCCGACGGGACGTCGCCTTTCCCGGCCGACCAACAGGTGGCCTGGGGAGCGGCTTTCGTCCTGCTCCTCTTCGTCCTGGTGTTGAGCGTCATCGCCCGCCTGGTGGCGGGACGGCTGAACCGGCAGGCCCGGTGATGTCAGTCACACCGGAGACAGACGCACCAGAGACCGCCGCCGTGTCGCTCGCCGATGTGAGTGTCAGCTTCGGGTCCCACCGGGTGGTGCGCGACGTGACGCTCGATCTGGCCCGTCACCGGGTGACGGCACTGGTGGGGCCGTCGGGGTGCGGCAAGACCACCATCCTGCGGGCCATCAACCGGCTGCACGACGACACCGGCGGGAAGGTGACGGGTCGGGTGACGGTGGGAGATCTCGACGTCTACGCCCGCGACACCCAGCCCGAGCTCGTCCGGAGCCGGGTGGGGATGGTCTTCCAGCGGCCGAATCCGTTCCCGACGATGAGCATCTTCGACAACGTGGTGGCCGGTCTGCGGTTGAACGGGGTCCGGAACAAGGCGTTGCTGCTCGAGGCGGCCGAGGCGGCGCTGCACCACGCCGCGTTGTGGGATCTGGTGAAGGACCGGCTGCACACACCGGCCGTCCGGTTGTCCGGTGGACAACAGCAGCGGCTCTGCATCGCCCGGGCGCTGGCCATCGAGCCGGAGGTGCTGTTGATGGACGAGCCCTGCTCGTCGCTCGATCCCATCGCCACGGCCAAGATCGAGGAGCTGATCACCCGGCTGTCGACCGACGTGACCATCGGACTGGTGACCCACAACATGTTCCAGGCCACCCGGGTGTCGCACTACACGGCCTTCTTCCAGCTGGGCGACGACCGGGCCACGGGCGAGCTCATCGAGTACGGCCTGACCGAGGATCTCTTCGACAAACCGAACGACCCCCGGACGAAGGCCTACGTCTCGGGCCAGGTGGGCTGACCCAAGAAAAGGACCTTTGCGGCCTTGTCAGAGAGGGGTCGTCGGGCCGAAGCTGGCAGGAGGAACACCGACGACGGGAGAACCGACGTGCGGGTGATCGAACGCCAGGAACGCCAAGGGGACGAGCACTTCACCGAGGGCGAGCCGGATCTGGAGCCGCCCGAAGAGCTGGCCGTGCTCGAGCTGGACGAGGAAACCGAGCTGGAGGAAGACCTCGACACCCGGGCCGACCTCGAGGACGAAGTGGACGAGGAGGTGCTTGCCAGCAGCCTCGACCACCTGGTCCACGACGGGGACGACGAGGACGGCGTCGCCGGCGACGAGGTCGCTGAGGGGGAGAACGCGTTCACGACCGGCGATCTCGAGATCGAAGACCTGGAGGACCGCGAAGAGGGTCTCGACCGGATCCTGCGGGAGAAGCTGGCCGGGGACGAGGAGGCCGAGGACGATCTCCACGAGCTCGAGATCGACAGCGTGGCCACCGCCGCCGAGGTGAGGGTGTCCTCCTGCGGGTCCGACGAATTCGTCTGCTGTTCGTGCTTCCTCGTCCGCAGCCGGGCACAGCGGTCCAGGTCTTCGGGGTCGCTCTGTCTCGACTGCAGCGAATAGGTATCCTGCGCCTCCGTCGGCTACAACTCCGGGCGTGACCACACGCGACGCGGGACAGAGTCCAGACCCTCCGCCGTCTCCCGAGCGCCGGCGGCGGACCATCGCCGTGAGCGGCTCGGCCTCCGGGATCGGCTCGGCCGTGCGGCAACGACTGGAGAAGAGCGGCCTGCGGGTGATCGGGGTGGACCGGCACGACGCCGATGTGATCGCCGATCTGTCGACGGCCGAGGGTCGGGCCCTGGCGGTGGAGACGACG
>DATNJD010000038.1:0-6588 GCA_035604075.1 Acidimicrobiales bacterium | reverse complement strand
GCCGGCGAGGGTGGGAGCGCCGGCGAGGGTGGGAGCGCCGGCGAGGGTGGGAGCGCCGGCGAAGGTGGGTCGTTCCCGGTGGTGGAGCGGGACGAGAAGGACGTGGCTGTTCTGCTGTTCACGTCGGGGACGTCGGGGGCGGCGAAGGCGGCGATGCTGACCCACGGGAACCTGGGGGCGAATCTGGAGCAGATGCGGGCGCTGCCGGGCGAGATCGTGCGGGCCGACGACGTGAGCCTGGCGGCGGTGCCGCTGTTCCATGTGTTCGGGTTGAACGTGGCGCTCGGGTTGACACTGGCGGCCGGGGCGGCGCTGATCCTGGAGGAGCGGTTCGACCCGGTCGACTCGCTGCGGATCGTGCGTGAGCTCGGGGTGACGAACGTGCTGGGGGTGCCGGCGATGTTCTCGGCCTGGGTGGCGTTGGCCGCCGACGACCCGGCCGCGGCCGGGACGGGGGCGTTGTCGGGGGTGCGGCGGGCGATCTCGGGGGCGGCCTCTCTGCCGGCCGAGGTGGCGGCTGGTTTCGAGGCCGCCTACGGGGTGCCGGTGTGGCAGGGCTACGGGCTGACCGAAGCCGCGCCGGGGGTGGCGACGTCGCTCGGGACTGGACGGAACCGGCCCGGATCGGTGGGGTTGCCGCTGCCGGGGGTGGAGCTGCGGCTGGTCGACGAGGCCGGCGACGACGTGCTCGAAGGCGACCCGGGCGAGATCTGGGTGCGGGGGCCGAACGTGTTCGCCGGGTACTGGGAAGACGCCGAGGGCAGTGCCGAGGTGCTGACGCCGGAGGGCTGGTTGCGGACGGGGGACGTGGGGGTGATCGGGGCCGAGGGGGACCTGTTCATCGTGGACCGACGGAAGGATCTGGTGATCGTCTCGGGCTTCAACGTCTACCCGGGCGAGGTGGAGAAGGTGGTGGAGGAGATCGAGGGGGTGGCCGAGGTGGTGGCGATCGGACGACCCGATGCGGCCACCGGTGAAGCGGTGGAGGTGGTGATCGTGGTGGGGCCCGGGGCGCGGGTGACGCAGGAGCAGGTGCGCGACCACTGCCGGATCCGGCTGGCTCGCTACAAGTGTCCGGTGACGATCCGGTTCGTGGCCGAGCTGCCGCGCGGCCTGGCCGGGAAGGCACTGCGGCGGGCGCTGCGGGAGCAGACGGGGGCGTAAGGGGGCGGAACGACTCTGAGCCGACCCGGGGCCGACCAGGGGCGGAGGCGGTGACGACCCGGTGACGACCGGGGCCGGCTTCTGTGTCGGGCCTCGTGCCGACCTCGGGGTTTTGCCGCGACTTGGTGTTGCAGGCATGCGCGTCGATACGATCCGGCTCACGATGGCCGACGCCAAATCACGCCGGATACCCGAGGCGACCGTTATCCGGTTGCCCGTCTACCAACGGATCCTGCTCGAACTGGTCCGGGGCGGGACGGCGACGGTGGCGTCGGACCAGCTGGCCGAGATGGCGCGGGTGAACGCCTCGAAGGTGCGGAAGGACCTGTCGTTCCTGGGGTCGTTCGGGACGCGTGGCTCGGGCTACGACACGAAGTATCTGTTGTCGCAGATCGACCGGGAACTGGGCATCGATGGCGATTGGCCCGTGGCGGTGGTGGGGCTCGGCAACCTGGGGAGGGCGCTGGCCAACTCGCAGGGCTTCACCTCACGGGGGTTCCGGGTGTGCGCTCTGTTCGACGTGGAGCCGACACTTGTGGGCGAGGTGGTCCAGGGGCTGACGATCCGGCATCTCGACGACTTCGAGACGGTGGTGGCGGACGATCCGCCGAGCATCGGGGTGATCGCGACGCCGGCGGCGGCCGCCCAGGAGGTGGCCGACCGGATGATCGCCGCCGGGGTGGCGTCGTTGCTGAACTTCGCCCCGAAGGTGCTGACGGTGCCGCCCAGCGTGCTGCTGCGGTACGTGGATCTGTCGATCGAACTGCAGGTGATGAGCTTCTACCTGTCGCACCGCGACGAGCCGGGAACGACCGAGGACTGGTCGCCGTTGTCGCTCGTCGTGGGCCTGACGCCGGCCGAACCGGCCTGAGGGCCGGCGAACCGGCCCGGCGCCCGGCCCAATGGGCCTGAGGGCCGGCGAACCGGCCTGACGGCCGGCGAACCGGCCAGAGGGCCCGGCCGAATGGGGCTGACGGCCGGCAAACAGGCCTGACGGCCGGTCAGTCGGCCTGATGGCGGGCAGCCGATGTGGCGGCGGGCCCCGGCGACCGGCATCCTTGTAGGAAGTGTCCGTCGTTGTCGTAGGTCTCGAGCACCACAGCACGCCCCTCGAACTGCTCGAGAGGGTGGCCGTGGCCGAGGACGGCCTGGGGAAGACGCTCGGGGCGTTGCGGGACCGGTCGAACCTGTCCGAGGTGGTGGTGCTGTCGACGTGCCTGCGGACCGAGCTGTACGCAGTGGTGGAGCGGTTCCACGAAGGGGTGGCCGACCTACAGGAATTCCTGGCGACGCGGGCGGGGACGACGGTGGAGGTGATCGAGGAGCACCAGACGGTGCTGTTCGACGACGCGGTGACGGTGCAGCTCTTCGAGATCGCCGCCGGGCTGCGGTCGTCGGTGCTGGGGGAGACCGAGGTGCTCGGGCAGGTGCGGCGGGCGGCCGAACGGGCCGAGGCCGAGAGGGCGGCCGGACCGGTGTTGTCGGGGCTGTTCCGGCGGGCCGTGCGGACGGGCCGGAAGGTGCGGTCGCAGACGGCGATCGCGCGGGGGGCGACCTCGTTGTCGCACGTGGCCGTCGACCTGGCGACGGCCCGGCTGGGCGGGACTCTGGCCGGACGGCGGGTGCTGGTGGTGGGGGCGGGGACGATGGGCGAGGGGATCGTCGACGCGCTGGGCCAGGGTGAGGGGGCGGCCGAGATCGTGGTGGCCAACCGGACGGTGGAGAAGGCGCGGGCGCTCGGACGACGGGTGGGCGGTGACGGGGTCGGGATGGCGGGGCTGGCCGGGGCGCTCGAGACGGCCGACGCCGTGCTGTTGTCGACCGGTTCCGCCTTGCCGGTGCTCGACGTCGAGCTGATGACGCCGGTGGTGGCGGCCCGGGGGGTGGCCGACGGGAGCCGGGGGCCGCTCGTGATCGTCGATGTGAGCGTGCCGCGCAACGTCGATCCCGCCGTGGCGCTGATCGGGGGGGTGGAGCTGCTCGACATGGACGACCTCTCCGAGCGGGCCGAGCGGGCGCTCGACGGCCGGCGGGGCGAGGTGGAGGGGGCGCGGGCGATCGTGCAGCAGGAGGTGGAGCGGTACCGGGCCGACGAGCGGGCGCGGGGGGCGGCACCGATCGTGTCGGCGCTGCGGGACCGGATCGGCCAGGTCCGCGACGCCGAGCTCGAGCGGCACCGGAGCCGGCTCGGGGATCTCGACGAGAGGCAGTGGGAAGAGGTCGAGTCGGTGGTGGGCGACATCCTGGCCAAGGTGCTGCATCAGCCGACGGTGGCGCTGAAGGACGCGGCGGGGACCGCACGCGGGGAGCGGCTGGTGGAAGCGTTGCGCAGCCTCTTCGATCTGTAGACGTCTCTGCAGAGGATGGCCACTCTCCGATTGGCCACGCGCGGGTCACCGCTGGCGCGATGGCAGGCGGCCCGGGTGGCGGCGTTGATGGCGGCGGGGCCCGGGGCGGTGGTCTGTGAACTGGTGGTGGTGCAGACGTCGGGAGACCGGCTGAGCGAGGTGCCCGTCGAGCGTCTCGGGGGACAGGGCGCCTTCGTGACCGAGGTGCAGGAGGCCGTGCGCGAGGGCCGGGCCGATCTGGCGGTGCATTCGGCCAAGGACCTTCCCTCGAGGACGCCGGCCGGGCTGGTGCTCGGCTGCGTGCCCGAGCGGGCCGATCCCCGCGACGCGCTGGTGGGATCGCGGCTGGCCGATCTGAAGGCCGGGGCCCGGGTGGCGACGGGGTCGGTGCGGCGTCGGGCGCAGCTGGCGTGGCTGCGGCCGGACCTGACTTTCGTGGACTTGCGGGGGAACATGGCCCGACGACTGGAGCGGGCGGCCCGGGAGGGGGCCGGGGTGGTGGCGGTGGCCGCGCTCGACCGGCTGGGGCTGGCGGGGGAGATCGCCGAGGTGCTCGACACGGGGACGCTGCTGCCTCAGGTGGCACAGGGGGCGTTGGCGGTGGAGTGCCGGGAGGACGACGGCGAGACCCGGGCTCTGCTGGCCGGGATCGACGACGCTGTCGCCCATCGGGCGGTGACGGCCGAGAGGGCCTTCCTGGCGGCGCTCGGAAGCGGCTGCTCGTTGCCGGTGGGGGCGCTGGCCAGCCCCTCGGGCTTCGGCGACGGGACCGGCTCGGAAAGGCTCGCGCTGGAGGGGATGCTGGCCAGCCGGGACGGTCGGATCCTGCTGCGGCGGCGGCTGGAGGGCGACGATCCGGTCGAGCTCGGCCGGCGGCTGGCCGGGGAGCTTCTGGACGGCGGCGGCCGGATGCTCGACGACTGGGCGACGGCCGGGTGGTCGTCGGGATGACCGTCTATCTGGTGGGGGCGGGCCCCGGCGACCCGGGGCTGATGACGCGGCGGGGGGCCGAGGTGCTGGGGCGGGCCGAGGTGGTGGTGTTCGACCGGCTGGTGCCCCGGGTGCTGGTGGAGCTGGCACCGGCAGCTGCGCTGCGGCTCGACATGGGGAAGCGGCCCGGGATGCGGGGGCGGCAGGAGGAGATCCACGCCGCGCTGATCGAGCACGGGGCGGCGGGGAAGACGGTGGTCCGGCTGAAGGGGGGCGATCCCTTCGTCTTCGGGCGGGGCAGTGAGGAGGTCGAGGCGCTGCGGGCGGCGGGGGTGGACTACGAGGTCGTGCCCGGGGTGAGTTCCGCCTTCGCCGTGGCCGCCTCGGCCGGGGTGCCGGTGACACACCGGGGACTGTCGACGTCGGTGACGGTGGTGACGGGCCACGTGGGCGACCCCTCGGCGCCGGGCGGGGTGGACTGGGAGGCGTTGGCGCGTGCGGGCGGGACGATCGTGATCCTGATGGGGATGGAGCACCGGGCCGAGATCGCCGAGCTGCTGATGGCGGGCGGCCGGCCCGCCGGGACACCCGTGCTGGTGGTGCAGTGGGGGTCGACGCCGGCCGAGCGTTCGGTGCGGGGAACGCTGGCCGACCTGGATGCCGTCGATCTGGGGGCACCCGCCACGATCGTGGTCGGTGCCGTGGCCGGGCTCGATCTACGGCCGGGCCGGCCGCCGTTGTCCGGTGTGACGGTGGTGGTGACGCGGCCCCGGTTGCAGGCGGAGGGGCTGGTGGCGGGTCTGGCCGGGGCCGGCGCCTCGGTGATCATGCTGCCGGTGATCGCCGTGGCCGATGCTGCCGACGGGGGCCCCCTCGACGAGGCCGCCGGGCGGGCCGACCGGTACGACTGGATCGTCTTCACCTCGGTGAACGCCGTCGATCGGTTCGTGAGCCGGCTGCGCGACGGCCGCGCCCTGGGCCGGGTCCGGCTGGCGGCGGTGGGACCGGCCACGGCGGCCGCCTTGGCCCGGTGGCACCTGGTGGCCGACCTGGTGGCTGCCGGGCCGGGCGCCGCCGGGCTGGTGACGGCCATGCCGGACGCACCGACGGGTGCCGGCCGGGTGCTGTTCCCGCGGGCGGCCGGAGCGGGCGAGCTTCTGGCGGGCGGGCTGCGGGACAAGGGATGGGAGGTCGACGAGGTGGAGGCCTACCGGACGGTGGGGGCGACGGTGTCGGACGGGGCGACGGCCGACGCCCTCGAAGCGGCGGCGGAGGCGGACGTCGTCACCTTCAGCTCGCCCTCGGCCGTCTCGGGTTATCTGGCGCTCGCGGGAGGCCGGGTCCCGGCCGTGGTGGCGTGCATCGGGCCGTCGACGGCCGAGGCGGCCGAAGCGGCCGGGCTGGTGGTCGATGTGGTGGCCGACGAACAGACCGACGAGGGTCTGATCGCCGCACTGATCCACCGGTACGAACGCTGATCCGCAGGTTGGAACGCTGATCCGCAGGCACGAGAGTTGATCCTCCGGTGTGACAACCGGGGCGGCGGTAGGACCAAAGCCTCTAGGAAGGCCGGGGCGAAGAGCCGAAGCTGAATGGTGAGCGACTCGAGAGGTCGCGCCGAAGGAGGTACTCACCATGCGGTCGGGCCGGAAGATGTTGGGGAAGGATCTCGCCCAGCACTGGGTGGGCCGGACGGCGGCCGACACCGGTGAGGAGAATCGGTCGACTGTGTTGCTCGAGGTGCCCGACGGGGCCGAGGCCGTGGCCTATTGGCGGCTGCTGACGGAGAACGGCTACGAGGTGGAATGGTGCCCGGGGCCCGAGCGCGTGCCGTCGCGGCGCTGTCCACTCGTCACATCGGGGCAGTGCGAGCTGCTCGAGCGGGCCGATGTGGTGGTATCGGCTCTCGGGCTCAACGAGAAATCGTGCCGGAGGGTCGTCGAGGCCAGAGATCGCCTCTACCCGGAGAAACCGGTGGTGACCCAGGCATCGCGCTCCGATTTCGTCCGCTGGGAAAGCTTGGTCGAAGGAGATCAGCCGTTGCCGACGCCCGTGGACGGAAAGGCGCTGCTGCAGTCGGTGGAAGACGCGCTGCCCCGTCGCTGATCGGACTTAGCGCGACACATGAAGAGGCGGGGCCCGTTCG
>DATNJD010000037.1:0-4369 GCA_035604075.1 Acidimicrobiales bacterium | reverse complement strand
TCGAAGGCATCGACCTCCGCATCCCGCCCCACGAGGGCCAGGGGCTGTGCCCCAGCGTTCGGCGTGTACGGATTGTCTCGAGGTTCCATGCTGGCCCCCTGATCAACCTTATCGACCTTTTCAGGGTTTATCAGACTTTATCATATGTTGATAAACTCCAGATAGCTCGATAAGGCCGGCCGAGGACGCTCTTCTGGCTCATCCACCCGGTAGGTCCCAGCACCGACCACGCCCGCGTTCCAGGCCGCCAGACGATTGGGCTACCGACGTGCGTCGGGACTCCCGTGTAGCTCGAGCGCCTCATGAAACCGGACCCGCTCCATGAGGTCGGCAAAGGTGTTATGTCAGGGGGCGCTCGGGCGGACCTGGGCGGCGATGGTGGAGAGGACGCCGTTCACGAATTTCCCCGACTGCTCGGTGGAGTACTGCTTGGCCAGTTCGACGGCCTCGTCGATGACGACGGCGACGGGTACGCCGGGGTCGGCCAGGAGCTCGCCCGTGGCCAGCCGCAGGATGGTGCGGTCCACCACCGGCATGCGGTCGAGCTCCCAGCCCACGGCGGCCGAGGAGACCAGGTCGTCGATCCTCGCCGCGTCGTCGGCCACGGCCGCCACCAGGGTGACGGTGTAGGGATCGGGCGTCACCGCCAGGGCGGCCATGACGTCGGGCAACGGGGACTGCTTCATCTCCGCTTCGTAGAGCAGGGCGAGGGCGTGCTCACGCGCCTCGTGACGCGGTCCCTCCTCGGGCATGGTGGCCCTGTCCTCAGGCTCGGGTGATGTACTCGCCCGTGCGGGTATCGACCTTGATCCGCTCTCCAGGGTTGACGAAGAGGGGCACCTGGAGGACGAGACCGGTCTCCAAGGTGGCCGGCTTGCGGGCCCCGGAGACCCGGTCGCCCTGGACGCCGGGCTCGGTCTCGGCCACCGTCAGCTCCACCGCCGCGGGCAGCTCGACGCCCACGATCTCCTCGTTGTACATCTGCAGGACGGCGGAGTCGCCCTCCTTGACGTACTGGGTGGCCTCGCCCAGGTTCTCCGGGCTCACCTGGACCTGGTCGTAGGAGACGTTGTCCATGAAGACGTAGTCGTTGCCGTCGCGGTAGAGGTACTGCATCTCGCGCTTGTCCACCATGGCCTGCTCGACGTGCTCGCCGGCACGGAAGGTGCGCTCGATGACCGCGCCGGTGCGGACGTTCTTGAGCTTGGTGCGGACGAAGGCACCGCCCTTGCCCGGCTTCACGTGCTGGAACTCGACGACGGAGAAGAGACCTTCGGGGATGACGATGGTCATACCGTTGCGCAGATCAGAAGTGGTGACAGCCATCAGGCAGCGATGTCCTTTGGAAAGCCCGTGAGGGGGTGACAACCCTGGTCGGTCACCACGACGGTGTCCTCGATACGGACACCGCCCACGCCGGCGAGATAGATGCCGGGCTCGACGGTGACGACGACGCCGGGCGTGAGGATAGCAGTCGACCCCTGGCCCACGGCCGGGGCTTCGTGAATGTCGAGACCGACACCGTGACCGGTGCCGTGCTCGAAGGCGTCGGCCCAGCCCGACTCGGCGATGTGGTCGCGACAGACCTTGTCGATGTCACCGGTGACCACGCCCGGCCCCACGGCGGCCACCCCGGCCGCCTGGGCCTCGGCCACGACGGCGAAGACGCGGGCGAGCTCGGCGGCCGGCTTCCCGCCCACGCAGAAGGTGCGGGTCATGTCCGAGCGGTAGCCGTCGAAGGTGGCGCCGAAGTCGATGACGACCGGGTCGCCCGTCTCGATGGGGCGGTCGGTGGGACGGGCGTGGGGCTTGGCGGCGTTCGGTCCCGAGGCCACGATGGTCTCGAAGGCCCGGTCCTCGGACCCGAGCCGGCGCATGGCCGTGTCGAGGGCGAGGGCCACCTCCTGTTCGGTGGCCCCGGTCCCCAGCAGGGACACGACGTCGGCCAGCGCGGCGTCGGCGATGACCGCGGCGCGGGCCATCCGGGCCAGCTCGCCGGCGTCCTTCACCTGGCGCAGCGTTTCCACCACGCCGGACACCGGCACCAGCTCGGTCGCCCCGAGGAGCTCCGCCCACCGGCGCTCCGCCGCCCAGCTGATGTTCTCGGCCTCGAGCCCGAGGCGGATGCCGGTGGTGGCGGTGGCCAGGGCGACGACGGCGTCGCGCTGGACCACCGCTCCTCCGATGGTGAGGGCGACCGATGCCGCCACGCCCGCCGCGTCCAGTTGCTCGGCCGCCTGCGTCCGGTAGCGGCCGTCGGTGACGAGGAGGGTCTGGTCGGCGGTGACGAGAAGGAGGGCGGCCGAGCCGGTGAAACCGGTGAGGTAGCGGATGTTGGCCAAGGTGGTGACGAGGAGGGCGTCGGCCCCGGCGGCGGGAAGGCCGGCGCGCAGGCGGGCCAGGCGGCCGGCGGTGTCCATGGCCGGGAGGTCGGTGGTCACGGGGTGTCCGGCGGTCACGGGTTGTCAGGCGCCTTCGTCTCGAGGAGCCGGGCCACGGCCTGGACGGCGAGCACGTAGCCGAGGCCGCCGAATCCGGCGATGGAGCCGTCCGCCACGGGAGCCACCACCGAGGTGTGGCGGAAGGGTTCACGGGCCGCCGGGTTCGAGAGATGGAGCTCGATGACCGGGCCGTCGAAACTGGCCAGGGCGTCGTGCAGCGCCCAGGAGTAGTGGCTGAGGGCACCGGCGTTCACGACCAGCGCGGCGGCGCGGCCCCGGGCCCCGTGGACGAGCTCGACGAGCTCGCCCTCGTGGTTGGTCTGGTGGTGCTCGAGGCCGATGCCTACGGCGTCGGCCTCGGCCGTGGCCGCCGCCACATGGTCGGCCAGGGTCTGGGTGCCGTAGACGGCGGGTTCGCGTTCGCCGAGGAGATTGAGATTGGGACCCGACAGGAGAAGAAGAAGAGGTGGGCTCACGGGGCCGCTCCCATCTCGGTGAGGATGGCGGTGACGTCATCGGCCGACACCCCGTGGACCGGTTCGACGCCGCGGGGCCCGTCCAGGACGAAGGTCAGGTCGTGGCGGGCCTTCTTGTCGCGGGCCATGAAACCGAGGAGCTCCTCGGCCGAGGCGCCGGTGGGCAGGTCGGGCGAGAGATCGAAGCCGGCCACCACCTTGCGATGCAGCGCCACACGGGCCTCGTCGATCCGACCGAGGCGCCGGGCCAGTCGGGCGGCGAAGACGAGGCCGACGGCCACGGCCTCGCCGTGGCGGAGGTCCCAGAGGGCATCGGGACCGAAGGAGGCAGCCTCGAGGGCATGGGCCAGGGTGTGGCCGTAGTTGAGGATCATCCGGCGGTCCGACTCCCGCTCGTCGTCCGAGACGACGGCCGCCTTGATGGCGACGCACCGGGCCACCTGCTCCTCGAGGGGCAGGTCGAGCAGGGGTGAGGCGGGTGCGCCGGGAAGGGCATCGGCCAGGAAGGCGTACTTGGCCATCTCGCCGCGGCCCGATGCCCACTCGCGTGCCGGCAGGGTGGAGAGGGTCTCGACGTCGCACAGGACGGCCGACGGTTGCCAGAAGGCACCGACCAGGTTCTTGCCCTCGGGCAGGTTGACGCCGGTCTTCCCGCCGATGGCCGCGTCCACCTGGCCCAGCAGGGTGGTGGCCACCGTGACGTAGGCGATGCCGCGGAGATAGACGGCGGCGGCGAAGCCGGCGACGTCGGAGACGACACCGCCGCCCACGGCCACAATGGCGTCGGACCGGGCGAGGCCGCCCTGGGCGAAGCCCCGACAGAGCTCCTCCACCTGGGAGAGGGACTTGGCCCGCTCGCCGGCCGCCACGCGGAGCACGTCGTAGGGGACGCCCGGATCGACGTCGACATCGATGCCCTCCTGGGTGACGATGGCGACCCGTTCGACCCCCTTGGGCAGGACGTCGGCCAGGAGGGACCGGACGCCGCGGCCGATGACGACGTCGTAGGAACGGTCGCCCAAGTCGACGGGAATGGTGGTCACGGATGGACTCCTCTCCCTGGCGCGCCGAGGCCGGCGGCATCCAGGAGTCGCTCTGTCACAGTCGGGGCGTCGAGGCCGTCGACGTCGACGACCTCGTCGGCCACCGCCGCGTAGACGGGTCGCCTCCGGGCATCGATGGCCCGGAGGGTCTCGGCCCTGTCCTCGGGTCGGTCGCCGGCCAGCAGGGGTCGGTCGGTGCCGTCACCGACCCGCTCGATGAGGGTCTCGGGCCGGGCCCGGAGCCAGACCACGGTGCCCGCCGCCCGCAGCGCGGCGCGGTTGGCCTCGTCGAGGACGGCACCGCCTCCCACAGAGACGACCAGGGGCTCGTCACGACGCAGGATCTCAACGAGCGCCCGGGTCTCCTGCCGGCGGAAAGAGGGCTCGCCGTGGCGGGCGAAGATCTCGG
>DATNJD010000036.1:0-4861 GCA_035604075.1 Acidimicrobiales bacterium | reverse complement strand
TGGCTGCCCGAGCGCGAGGTCTTCGGGCAGCCCCAGCGCCGGTTGATCCGGCGCGAGCCCATCGGCGTCGTGGGGGCCATCACCCCGTGGAATTTCCCGCTCTACCTGAACCTGGCCAAGCTCGGCCCGGCCCTGGCGGCGGGGAACACCGTGGTGTTGAAGCCCGCCCCCGACACCCCGTGGTCGGCCACCTTCTTGGGCCGGCTCATCGCCGAGGAGACCGACATCCCCGCCGGCGTCGTCAACGTCGTCGCCTCTTCTGACCACATGGTGGGCGAGGTCCTCACCACCGACCCCCGCGTCGACATGATCACCTTCACCGGCTCGACGGCCACGGGACGGCGCATCATGGCCAAGGCCTCGGACACGGTGAAGAAGGTCTTCCTGGAACTCGGCGGCAAGTCGGCCAACATCGTCCTCGACGACGCCGACCTCGCCTCGTCCGTGCCCATCAGCGCCATGGGCGTCTGCACCCACTCGGGCCAGGGCTGCGCCATCACCACCCGCCTGCTCGTCCACCGCTCCCGCTACGACGAGGCGGTGGAGATGGCGAAAGAGGGGATGGCCGCGGTCACCTACGGCGACCCCTGGGACCCGGGCAACTTCCAGGGCCCGCTCATCAGTGCCACGCAGCGCCAGCGCGTCCTCGGCTACATCGAGAAGGGCAAGGCCGAAGGGGCCCGGCTCGTCTGCGGCGGCGGCATGCCCGCCCACCTGCCCAAGGGCTACTTCGTCGAGCCCACCCTCTTCGCCGACGTCGACCCCAAGGCCACCATCGCCCAGGAGGAGATCTTCGGCCCCGTCCTCGTCATGATTCCCTTCGAGGACGACGACGACGCCGTCCGCATCGCCAACGACTCCATCTACGGACTCTCCGGTGCCGTCACCTCGGCCTCGGAGGAGCGGGCGCTGTCGGTGGCCCGGCGCATCCGGGCCGGCACCCTCATGGTCAACGGCGGTCTCTACAACGCGCCCGACGTCCCCTTCGGCGGCTACCGCCAGTCGGGACTCGGCCGCGAGAACGGCACCGAGGGCTTCGAGGAGTACCTCGAGGTGAAGGCCATGGGACTGCCCGGCACGGCCTCGGCCTGAGTCCAGCTGTTCAGGAACCAGCTGTTCAGGAACCGGTCAGTATTCAGGAACCGGTCAGTATTCAGGAACCGGTCAGGCAGTAGTAGATGGCGAAGCGCGTCGGTGATCGCACCCCCGTCGGCTGCGGGACGGAGATGCAGTGGTGGGCGATCCAGACCAGACGGGCGTCGGTGGTCGACGGCGACTGCAGCACCAGGTGGAACCTTCCGGCGTGGATCATCGACGTGAGCATGGCGAGCGTCGGTTCGGGAATCGTTCCCGTGAAACCGCCGATGGGCAGGACCTCCTGGCCGCTGACGGCGATGAAGGGGGCGGCCAGAGCCGATGTCTGTGTGGCCATCAGGTCGGGCGCGCCCCGGCGGACCCGCTCCAGGTTGGGAAGCAGCCGCGCCGTGGTGGCGGAGACGTCGAAGAAGGCCCGGACCCCCTGGGTGACCGCCACCGGTTGGAAGGGCGTGTCGAACGGGCCGAGCCGATCAGACGCAATGGTGGCCGACGCCACCGTCGGCGTGAGGACGACGGCCACGACCGATGCCACGAAACCGGCGGGCAGCAGGCGCAGCGGCACGCGGTTCGACGTCGACACGAGGACTGACAGTGCCCCGACGAGGCCGAGCGCGGTCACGAGCGGTGCCAGCCACGGTGGCAGACCGGTCCCGGTGGAGGGCAGGAGCCATGCTGCGTAACCGGCCGTCATGAGCACCGTGGCCGCCACCACCAGGCGCGTGGCCGTCGACCGGCGGCTCCGCCACGCCAGAACCAATCCGGTGGCGGTCAAGCCGGCGATCGGTGGCGCCAGAGCCGCCGTGTAGTAGGTGTTGATGCTCGTGCTGATGCTGAAGGTGACGCCGAAGGTGACCAACCAGGCGGACCACAGGACCAGGCTCACCCGGCTCCGGTCGTCTCTCGCCCGGCGCCGGGTGTGGATCAGACCGGCGACGGCGGCGATCACCGCCGCGGGCAGCAGCCAGCCAATGTCACGACCGAAGGAGCCGGTGAGCAACCGGTCCCACCCGGCGGGCGGGGGTGGTGGGATCTTCAGACCGATGGACCGCGTGAGGAGCTGGTTGGGCGACGCCTGGTCCAGCCGGCCGAAGCCGTCGTAGACGAAGACCTGCCGGAAGAGCGAGTTGTCGGCGCTCCCGTCCACATAGGGCCGCCCCGAGGCCGGCGTGAGCGACACCACCGTCATCCAGCCGAGAGACACCACGGCGGTGACGACGGCCAGGGCGCCGACGTGAAGCAGTCGCCACCACCACGTCGCCGTGGCCGCCATCACCCAGATCAGACCGAGTGCGAGGAGCACGAGCCACGCCTCGACCATCTTGGCCTGGAAGGCGAGGCCGACCCACAGGCCGGTGAGCAGCACACTCCGCCACCGCCACCTCCCGAGCCCCGCCACGGCGGCATCGGCCGCCAACAACAGCAGCAGGATCATGAGGCTGTCCGAGATGTTCCCCCGGTCGAGGGCCACGGCGGCGGGATTCAGGGCGAGGACGGTGGCCGCCACCAACCCGGCCACGGACCCGCACACCCGGTTGACGATCCGGTAGAGCACGAGGACCGAGAGCACCCCTTCGATCACCTGGGGCAGCACCATCACCCAGGTGTGGTAGCCGAGTAGTCGGACACACAACGCCTGGAGCCACAGCGCCCCGGGCAGCTTGTCGATCGACACCGTGCCGGCCGGGTCGAAGGCGGCGAAGAAGAAGTCGTGCCAACTCATCGACATGCTGCGCACGGCGGCGGCGTAGTACACCTCGAGGTAGGTGCCCGCCCGCCACGAGCGCAGCGCGGCCGCCAGGAGCGCCACCGCCACCAGCGCCACCACAGCCCCTCGGGGCCGGGCCGTCGCCGTCTCAGGCGGGGCCGGCGTCACCGTGCACGATCTCCACCAGGGTGGCGCGGACCTGGGCGAAGTCGTCCGCACCCACCCGCCGCACGATGCCGGTGTCCACCCGGTCGACCGCCGACCGCACCACGGCGGCGGCCTCCTGTCCCCGATCGGTCAGGCTGATCGTGAGGCGCCGACGATCGTCGGTGTCCACGGCGCGATCGATATAGCCACGGGTGACGAGGCTGTCCACCAGCTGCCCGGCGGCCTGCTTGGACATCCGCATCTGCCTGATCAGTGCGCTCAGCGGCGCCCCGCTGCGGGCCAACCCTCCGACCACGTAGGCACCGTCGCGGGGCATGTCGCCGAACCCCGCCGCCCCGAGGTCCTGTCGGATGGCGGCACGATAGATGCCGCGCGCGGCCCGGAGCAGCGCCGGGGTGGACCAGGCGTCGACGGGCCCGACCGTGTCATCCGCCATCGCCCGATGGTATAGACAAAACTATTGATAGTCCAGTATATGGACTATTACGCCCGGTTCCCGGGCTAGGCGGACAGGGTGTCGGCGTAGCCCAGGGCGATGGCGCTGGGGGCGTCGAGGAAGCCGCCGGCCGCCCACTCCTCGGCGATCTCGGCCACCGGACGACCTGTCCGTTCGGCCAGCAGGCGCTCGAATTCGTTCTGCAGTGCGCTCTGGGCGTCCACGGCGCGTGACAGATCGGCGGGCCGCCCCGAGGCCTCGGTGTCGGGGTGCCGGAGATGCAGCCGGGCGTGCGGGGAGATGGCCCGGTGCGTGCCGGCGGCCAGGATGCCGACGGCGCCCCCGCCCACGAGGCCCAGGGCCACCGTGTGGACGGGCACGCCCATGACGTCGATCACGTCGATGAGCACACCGGCCGCCTCCCACGTGGCCGTCGGCACCTGCAGCCGCAACTCGACGTGCTCGTCGCCGAGGGCGTCCAGGGTGAGAAGGGCGGCCGCCGCCTCCGACGCCCGGTCGCTCGTCAGGTCGCCGTGGACGAGGACGATCCGGCGGGCGAACAGCGACGAGAGCACCTGGTCGCCGAAGGCGGGCCCCGAGGACATCTGTGACATCTGTCAGGACGTCGCGTCCCGGCCGGTCCCGCCGCCGAGATGCCAGTCGAGCACCTCGTCGACGGCCGCGGCGTAGCGCTCCAGGGTGGAGAGACGGACGTCGACCTGGCCTGTCTCCAGCCGGGCCACGGCCGACTGCGACGTCCCCATCCGGGCCGCCACCTCGGTCTGGGACAGCCCCAACGAGATCCGCCGCTCGACCAGTTCCTCGGCCAGGGCGCGGCGGCGGGCCGCCATCTCGGCGAAGCCGGGCAGTTTCGGAACGTGGCGCCGTTCGTTCATAACGTCATATAAGATATCTCATATGAGAGATACCTGCGATGGGGGTCTCACCGACGAGAGGTGGTGCAGTGCAGTGCCCACGCAATCCGTGACCCGGCAATCCCTGATCCCCATGGTGATCGACCAGACGGCCCGGGGCGACCGCTCCTTCGACATCTACTCATTGTTGCTCAAGGAGCGCATCGTCTTCCTCGGCCAGGAGGTCGACGACCAGATCGCCAACCTGCTCGTGGCCGAGATCCTCTACCTCGACGCCGAGGACCCCGACAAGGACATCGCCCTCTACATCAACTCGCCCGGGGGCATGGCCTATGCCGGCATGGCCATCTACGACGTCATGCAGCACGTGCACTGCGACGTCTCCACCATCTGCGTCGGCATGGGCATGTCGGCGGCGGCCATGATCCTGGCGGGCGGGGCCCCGGGCAAGCGCTTTGCGCTACCCAACTCGAAGATCATGATCCACCAGGGCAGCGCCGGGACCCGGGGGGCGCCGTCGGACATGGCCATCCACCTGAAGGAGGTCCTGGCCACCACCAGGCGGATGGCCGAGATCAT
>DATNJD010000035.1:0-5001 GCA_035604075.1 Acidimicrobiales bacterium | reverse complement strand
CGGCATGGTCCTGCTGGGACTCGGCGCCGGCCTGATCATCGCCCCCGCCACTGCCTCGGTGATGGGAACACTGTCTCGCGACCGGGCCGGGGTCGGCTCGGCCACGAACAGCACCGCCCTGCAGGTAGGCGGCGCGCTCGGCGTTGCCGTCATCGGGTCGGTGCTCAGCTCCCGGTATCAGGCAAAGATGGCGGCGACGTTGTCCGGACATGCCGTTCCTCCGGCGGCGGCGCACGCCATCCTGGGGTCGGTGGGAGGAGCACTGGCCGTGGCCCACGTCGTGGGAGGCACGCTGGGCGGGGCGTTGACGGTCGCGGCACGGCGGGCGTTCGTCGACGGGATGGACCTGGCCCTGCTGGTGGGGGCGGTCGTCGTGGTCGCGAGCGTGATCCTGGTGGCGGTCGCTCTTCCGTCGCGTCAACGCGCATAGCCTGGCCGGGCCATGTCCGCGTCACCGCTCCCCCTGGAGCCCAGCACTCCCACCGGCCGAGAACGTCGGTAGACGAGCAGTCGAGATGTCGCTCGTCAGGCTGATCCTTGCCAATCTCTGGGCCAAGAAGTCGCGTTCGATCGGCATCGGCTTCGCCATCGGCATCGCCGTCATGACGGTCGTCACGTTGACGGTGGTGAGCAGTGGGCTCGAGAGCTCGGCTGCCGCAGTGTTGACCGTGGGAAAGTCCGACTTCACCGTGGCCCAGAACGGTGTGTCTGACATCTTGTTCTCGAGCATCGACAACGGTCAGCTGGAGAACGTCAAGTCCACGAAGGGCGTGGCCAGCGCGGTCGGAGTCCTTCTCGAGACCGAGAAGATCAACGCCGCCAACCCGCTCTTCTTGGAGATCGGGATCGACCCCGGGGATCTCGCACACTTCGGCGTTACGGTGGTGGCCGGCACGCCCTACGGCGCCACTGCGAGCCACGCGGTCATGCTTGGATGGCGCGCGGCGCAGAACCTCGGACTCCACGTCGGCGATCGGTTCGAGGGCAACGGCACCTGGAACACGGTGACGGGAATCTTCTCGACGGGAATCGCCTATGGGGACCTCGGCGCCATGTTCCCCCTACCCGCCCTTCAGGCCCGCAACCGGGTGGCGGGGTCGGTGACCTTGGTGTTCGTGAAGGTGGTCCCCGGTTACTCGATCGCCAAGGTGGAAAAGGCACTGACCTCGGCCCATCCGGAGCTCACCACCATCCAGACGGCGACACAGTTCGGCCGGGCCGACCGCAATCTCGTCTTCCTCCAGGCGGCCGCCACCGGGAGCACGGTCCTCGCCATTCTGATCGGCGCCGTCATCGTGGGGAACACCATGCTGCTGTCCCTGTTCGAGAGAACCCGGGAGTTCGGACTGCTGCGCGCCATCGGATGGACGCGCACGCGGGTGGTCGTCCTCGTGGTGGGAGAAGGGGTGGTGCTGGCGGTGGCCGGATCCGCCACAGGGGTCGGTCTCTCCTTCGCCGCCACCTCGGTCCTCGAGCACCTTCCCCAGCTGAACGGCGTCCTCCATGCCAATTACACCCAGGGCGCCTTCTGGCGCGGTCTGTACACGGGGCTCGGCATGGCCGTCATCGGTGCCTTCTATCCGGCGCTTCGAGCGGCCAACCTGGCACCGCTCAAGGCATTGAGCCATGAATGATCCCGGATCGGCGCCGCGTCCGCTGATCGAGGCACATCAGGTCTCGAAGGTCTACGACGACGGTATGATCCGCGCCCTCGACGGTGTTGACCTGTCTGTGGCCGACGGCGAGTTCGTCGCCATCACCGGACCTTCCGGATGCGGCAAGTCGACCCTTCTGCACCTTCTGGCGGCGTTGGACCGGCCCACCTCGGGCACGATCCGGGTGGACGGCTACGACATGAACAACCTCCGGCACAGCAACAGGTTCCGTCGTCAGGAGATCGGCTTGGTCTTCCAGCTCCACAACCTGCTGCCCCGGCTGTCGGTACTGGGAAACGTCGAGATCGCCATGGCCGCCTCCCACCGGCCCTACTCCGAACGGTCGCTCTACGCCCGACGCCTGCTCGGCGACGTCGACCTCGCCCACCTCGCCGACCGCCGGCCCACGCAACTCTCGGGGGGCGAGCGGCAGCGGGTCGCCATCGCCCGGGCCCTGGCCAACGATCCCCCTGTCCTGCTGGCCGACGAGCCGACAGGCAGCCTCGACAGCGCCTCGGTGGAGGTCGTCCTCGGGCTGTTCCAGCGCTTGCGGGCCGAACGAGGGGTCACCATTGTGCTGGTCACCCACGACAACGTCGTCGCCGGGGTGGCGGACCGGATCGTGCACATGCTCGACGGCAAGGTGGCGGCAGACGCCGGCGGTGCTCTCTAGGCGGTCGGGTTCGGTGACACACCGTCGTCGCCGGTCCCTCGGCGGGCGCGAGGTCCGATCGCTAGTGGTGTGCGGACGACACCAAGAGTGACAGATCGAGAAGGGCGAACGCGGTCGTCGCCAGCATGACGGATCGGACGATCCATGCGCTCACTCTTCTCGTCTTGGCCGCGCCGGCTGGACGTCCTGCGACGGGCCCCTGTCGCTGAAGGGGCCGTCCGTCGAGTGTCGTGACGATCATCCGCCCCGATGATCGGCTCGCCGCCATACCGGGTGGGTATCCGCTCACGGGAGCTCAGAGCCTCACGGGGTCGACGTCGGCGCCCGGATCATGAAGGCCCATGGCGCCGACTGCGGGTTGGACGGTCTCGGATCCGGGTCGGGAAGCCACCGCCTGATCCCACAGACGGAGCAGTTCACGACCGAGGACGAGCACGACCAGGGCGAAGGCCATGACCCAGGAGACGGGCTCGATATGTCGACCGCACAGCAGCTGAACCGATGTCACCGCCAACACCACGAGCACAGGTGCGTACGGTGCAACCAGAGACACCGTCGACGTCTCGGTTCGCTCGATCTGGGACGAGGGCGACGTGATCGTCCACAGAGCCCCCAGTCCGATCAGGAGGTACCCCGCCACCCAGCCGGTGTCGAGGAAGGTTCCACTCCCGTAATTGTTCACCTCGGTCATGTACGAGAACGCGCTGTCGGCGACGGCGAAGCAGACGACCCCTGCCATGACCAGGCCCAGGCTCGTCCACCCGCACCGTCCCGTACGGGTCATCAGGATGATCACGAGGGACACCATGACCACGTCGCTCACCGGATACGCGAGTGAGATGACCTGTTTGAGCAGGTCACCCTGGTGAGACCGGTAGAGCGGACCGAGAATGGTGGTCCAGCTGGCGAACAGGAGTGCCGTGGTGACGATGCAGGCGTCGAGAAGGCTCTGGACGAGGTGGGTGGCGCGTTGACGGGCTTGGGGGAAGAGGAGGAGCCCGGCGCAGGCCAACGGCACGGCCGTGAGGAAGCCGGCATCGGCCAGCGACGGGAAGGGGACCTGGATGCCGTTGACGAGGTCGTAGTAGGTCCACAGGGCCTCCCCCACCCCCCACGCCAAGCTCGACGCCGCCAGGAGAGCCCAACTCGTCCGACCGTGAGACGTACGACGGGCCGCCAGACCACAGACGCCGGCGGAGATCAGCGCCGCCACCAGCTCACCGATGTCATCGACACCGTCGGTGACCCGCGGCCCGGCGAAGTGGAAGACGATCCAGAGCAGGAAGACGACGGTCATCAACCCGGCCAGCGCCGACCCGGCGATGAACCGCCGTCTCGGCCCGGCCGCAGCACTGCGCCCGTCCTGAGGGCAAACCATGACATCTGCATCGGCGTTTCGGTCCGCAGCTGATCAGGGCCGAAAGTCACTTTCCCCCGCCCTTCCCGGTGGGCGCCGATGGGGACCTTCGCCCCTGGATCGCCTCCCTTCGAAGTTTCATGATGTTCTGAAGCAACCAGAGAGGCGAACGCCATGGGCATGCGGGCCATCCACACCGAACAGTCGACCGGCGGTCTCGGTGCCGGACCTGGCCCTCTCGGAGGAGTCCCCCGCAGCCGTCGTGATCGAGCAACCATGACCAGCGCCCTGCCCATGACGACGATTGCCGACCCCGGCGACTGGCGCGCCACGTTCGTCGAGCAGGTCGGCCTCGTCGGGGACGATGTGGGCCTACCGCGCACCTTGGTCCGAGTGCTCGGGTGGCTCGTGGTCTGCGAACCTCCGTACCAATCGGCTCAGCAGATCCAGGCCGGACTGCGGCTGTCGGCGGGATCGGTCAGCGCCGCCGTCAACGCGCTCGCCCGGGGAGGCCTCGTCGAGCGGGTCGCCTTTCCGGGCGACCGCCACACGTACTACAGGATCGGCCCCGACGGATGGAAGGATCTGATGACGCAGCGGTTTCGGGCCTTCGGAGAGATTCGGCGCATGGCCGACCGGGCCATGGCCGCGGCCGGGGAGCGGCCAGACCACCGTTTGGAGGACATGCGCAACTTCTACCGATGGTGTGAAGAGCTGTTCACCGACCCCATGGACAGATCCTCGGCCTCGGCCGGCCGGGAGGTGAGGTCATGACGGACCATCGACGGGCCGGGGCCCCCGAACACACCATCGTGGTCGGTGTCGACGGCTCGGAGCTGTCGCGCCAGGCGGTGCTGTGGGCGGCCGACGAGGCCGAGCTCCGCCACGCCACCCTGGACGTCGTGCACGGCGGTTCCGGTGACCTTCCGCACCTGGGGACACCCCGGTCGACGGACGTACCCCCGACCACCGCCGGAGCGGTCGTCGACGAAGCGATCCGGCTGGCCACCAGCCGCCGTCCCGACATCGTCGTCCGCGGCGAGACCTCCGACCGTCCGGCGGCGCGCGCTCTCATCGACACCAGCGAGGGGACCGACCTCTTGGTGGTCGGCGCCCGGGGGAAGGGTGGGTTCAGCGGGCTCCTCCTCGGTTCCGTGAGCCATCGGTGCATCCAGTACGCCCGCTGTCCGGTCGTGGTCGTCCGCCCGACGGCGCCCGATGACGATGTGGCGGCGGCGGACCGGACGATCATCGTCGGAATCGACGGCTCGGCTGGCTCGGACCTGGCCCTGCGATGGACGATGGGCGAGGCCGCC
>DATNJD010000034.1:0-3874 GCA_035604075.1 Acidimicrobiales bacterium | reverse complement strand
ACCGCACCCGGCTCGAGCTGCTGGCCGGTCTGACCGAGGCCGACAGCCGGGCCACGGGGCCCGCCGCCTGGGGATCGTGGAAGGCGGGTCTCGTGGCCGAACTGGTCCGGCGGACCGAGGCGCGCCTCGCCGGGGCGGAGTCGCCGGCGCGTCCGTCGCTCGTCACCGATCGCCACCGCGGCTTCATGGAGCAGGTGCAGAAGCTCGGTCGGTCGATCGTGACGGCCACCGGGCCCGAAGTGACGGTCGTGGCCAAGGACCGACCCGGCCTGTTGGCCACGGTGGCCGGTGTGTTCGCCCTCCACGGGCTCGATGTGCGGTCGGCGGACGTGATGGCCGAGGGCGACTTCGCCGTGGAGCTCTTCGTGGTCGAGCCGTCGCGCGGACGGTGGCCGGACTGGAAGCTGGTGTCCGACGAGATCGACGCCGTGCTGCGCGGCAGCGTGGTCCTGGAGCGGCGACTGGCGGAGCAGGCCCGGGTCTATGCCGTCGACCGGCGGCCGACGTCGCCGCGCCCGATCCCCACCGAGGTGAAGACGGTCGACGAGGCGTCGGCCCGGTCCACGGTGATCGAGATCCGGACCGCCGATGCCGAGGGCCTGCTCTACCGGATCACGTCGGCTCTGTTCGCGCTCGATCTCGACGTGGTCGCCGCCCGGGTCTCCACCTTCGGGCGCGAAGTGGTCGACGCCTTCTATGTACGCGACCGTTCGAGCGGGACGAAGATCACCGATCCCGTCGGGATCCGCCGTATAGAGGAAGGCGCTCGTCGCGCCATCACGAGCAATTCGACGAGTCCGTAGGACAGCACGGTAGGACGACCCGTTAAGCCCGGTAGGACGGCCCGGTACGACGGCCCCGTAGGCCGCTCGGAGGACGGCGCCGCCAGGCACGATCCGGACCCGATCCGGACATCTCCGGAACATTGTTCCGATCGCCGAATTTTCTGTGGATTTCTTGCCTCGGTGACCGAAGCCGGGAGACGTCGCTGGTACCATCCCCCCGAAGGAGATTGATCGATCAGATGCCGGACGTACCTCAACATCGCAGGCGCGACTCCCGGCACACCGGGTTGATCGTGTCCATCGTCCTCGTCGTCGCTCTCCTTGTCGGTGCCACCACCGCGCTGGTGGTTTCGAAGGTCGGGACGACGAGGGCCAGTGCCGCTCCGGCGGCGCCGAGTGATTCGGATCTGCCGCTGAGCGTGATGTCGACTGGGCCGGCACCGGGAGCCACGGCGGTGGCCCTCGATGCACCCATCAGCATCCATTTCACGATCCCCTTGGCCACCGACAGTCCCCTGCCGACACTGACGCCGGTCGTCCCCGGGACATGGGTCCAGAGCAGTCCGGGCACCCTGGCCTTCGACGCCGCGGGCACCCTTCCTCCCGGTGCCACCGAGAAGCTGACCGTCCCCGGTGGGCCGGCGGGGGTGGTGGGGACCCACGGTCAGCGACTGGCTGAGTCGCTCAACCTCTCGTTCACGACCGCCGCCATGTCGACGTTGCGGCTCCAGCAGCTGCTGGCGGAGCTCGACTATCTCCCCGTCTCCTTCACCCCCGCCGACAGCGCGCCGGTACCGGGCAACGAGATCGCGATGGCGCAGCTCGGTACCTTCTCCTGGCGGTGGGCGAGCCTGCCCGGCTCCTTCATGGCGCTGTGGTCACCGGGTGAGAACAGCGTCGTGACCGAAGGCGCGGTGATGACGTTCGAGAGCCAGCACGGCATGACCACCGACGGGGTGGCCGGGCCCCGGGTGTGGGACTCGCTGATCCTGGCCGCCGCGGCCGGCGTGGTGAACAGCTACGGCCACTACGACTTCGTCGAGGTGTCGACCTCGGTCCCCGAGCACGCCGACGTCTGGCGCGACGGGCAGATCGCCTACAGCACCTTGGCCAATACCGGTATCGAGGCGGCACCGACGGAAGTGGGGACGTGGCCCGTCTACGCCCGCTACGTGACCACCACCATGCGGGGGACCAACCCCGACGGGTCCACGTACGACGATCCCGGCATTCCCTGGGTGAGCTACTTCCACGGGGGCGACGCCCTGCACGGGTTCATCCGTCCCTCCTACGGCCGACCCCAGAGCCTGGGCTGCGTGGAGTTGCCGCCGGCCCACGCCGCCGTGGTGTACCCCTACACCCCGATCGGCACGCTCGTCACCGTCAGCTGAGCGGGCGACCGGCTCATCCCGCGGGGTGCGGGGGCGCCGACGGGAAGGCGGGATCGCGTCGTTCGCGGATGGCGGCCAGACCCTCGCGGGCGTCGGGACCGAGAAAGCCGAGCATCTCGAGCGCCACCGATTCCCCGAAGGCGGGCAGGGCCTGGACGAGCCACTGGTTCATGACCCGCTTCGTCCACTGCACGGCCGTGGCGCTGCCCGCGGCCAGGCGGTCGGCGATGGCGAGCGCCTGCGGGACGACGTCGTCGTCCGCCACGCAACGGGTGACAAGCCCGATGCGTTCGGCCTCGGGGCCGTCGACGAAATCGGCCGTCATCAGGTAGTACTTGGCCTTGGCCATGCCACACAGCAGGGGCCAGAGAAGCGCCGCATGGTCGCCCGCGGCCACCCCCAGCCGGGCGTGCCCGTCGGAGATCCGTGCCGTCGATCCCATGATGCTGACGTCGGCCAGAAGGGCGACGGCCAGTCCGGCCCCCACGGCCACGCCGTTGATGGCCGAGACGATGGGCTTCTCGGCCGCCAGCATCTTCTCCACCACGGCGCGGGCGTCGTGCCACTGGGCGAGCAACGCCTCGTAGTCCTCGATCATCTCTTCGATCATGTCGAGGTCGCCGCCGGCACTGAAGGCGCGGCCCGCTCCCGTGACGACGGCGACGCGGGCATCGGGGTCGGCGTCGAGGACGGCCCAGACCGCCCCCATCTCGTGGTGCATCCGGACGTTGGCCGCGTTCAGGACGTCGGGACGGTCCAAGGTGACGACGACGACACCGTTTCGGCGGCGATCGAAGGAGAGATGCTCGAACTCCCCGTAGTCCCGGGGCGAGAGTCGGGGATCCGTGGCCACGGCCTCACCCTAGGGGCCGCCCGTCGGGAGGGGTGGACGGCGACCACTAACGTCGGCGGCCGTGGAGGATCCGGCCATCGCGACCGAGGACATCGCGCGCCAGTTCGGCGACTACTGGGCCGTGGCCGGCGTGGACCTCTCCATCGCCTCGGGTGAGATCTACGGGTTCCTGGGACCGAACGGCGCCGGGAAGTCCACGCTGGTGCGGATGCTGTGCACCCTGCTGCGGCCGACCCGGGGACGGGGTCTGGTGGCCGGCTACGACGTGGCCAAGCAACCGGAGCTGGTGCGGCTGCAGATCGGCGTGGCGCTGCAGGACGCCGCCCTCGACGACCGGCAGACGGGCCGGGAACTGCTCGACCTTCAGGCGCGGCTCTACGGCCTGCGGCGCCACGACCGGCTGGCCCGGGTGGCCCAGGTGCTGACGCTGGTCGACATCGGCGACGCCATCGACCGGCAGATCCACACCTACTCGGGCGGGATGAAGCGCCGTCTGGACCTGGCCGCGGCGCTCATCCACGACCCGCAGATCCTGTTCCTGGACGAGCCCACCACCGGCCTCGACCCCGAGAGCCGGGCCGCCGTGTGGACTGAGGTCCGGGCCCTCCAGCGCCAACGGGGGACGACGATCTTCCTGACCACGCAGTATCTGGAGGAAGCGGACGAGCTGGCCGACCGGGTGGGGATCATCTCGCGCGGCCGGCTGGTGGCCGAAGGCACGCCCGAGGCGCTCAAGCGGACGGTGGGTACCGACGTCATCGTGGCCAAGGTGGGCGAGATGCCGGCTGCGGCGGTGGACGCGGTGCGGGCGGTGGCCGGCGTCGAAGAGGTGGTCTGCCGGGGCG
>DATNJD010000033.1:0-2637 GCA_035604075.1 Acidimicrobiales bacterium | reverse complement strand
CGGGTGCCCCACCAGGCGCCGATGGCCGCTCATGGTATCGATGACGAGGGGCCCCGGCCGTGGGGTCGCACCCCTGGCCGGGGCGCTCCTATCTTGGGGGAGCCGCTTTCCGTCCCCCCGGTGCGGGTGAGTCCGGGGCCGGTGAGCCGGGCGTGCACAATGAGGTTTCAGGGACAGGGAACGGGAGAGGGGACGTGAACGGGATCGAAGGCAAGGCCAGCCTGGTCACCGGGGGCGGCAGCGGGATCGGACTGGGGACGGCTTCTCGCTTCGCATCCGACGGGGCCCATGTGACGATTTGCGGCCGCACCGAGGAGACTTTGGCCCGGGCGTGCGAGCAGATCGGTCGTGTCGGCAAGCCGGGGGCCACGGTGCAGTACGTCGTGGCCGACGTCACCGTCGAGGACCAGATCGCCGCCGCCATGGCCCGGGGAGCGGAACCGACGGGTGCGCTCGACATCGTCTTTTGTTGCGCCGGGGGGGCGATGCACATGGGTCCGATCGCCGATGCCGACACGGCCGGCGTCCGGGCCACCGTGGATCTGAACCTGATCGGCACCTTCTTGAGCATCAAGCACGCCGTGCCGTTGATGAGCGATGGGGGCGCCATCGTGGCCATGTCCTCGGGGGCGGGTCACTTCCCCCACCGCTACCTGTGGGCCTACGGCATGGCCAAGGCCGGCATCGAGATGCTGGTCCGCTACGCGGCCGAAGAGCTGGCCGACTCCGGGATCCGGGTGAACGCCGTTCAGCCCGGGATCATCGATGACGAGCTCATGGCCGGAATCATCGCCGGCGGGCCCCTTCTCGACGACTACATGGCGCAGACGCCGATCAGCCGTCCGGGACGGGTCGAGGAAGTGGCCGACGCCGTCCGTTTTCTGGCCGGGCCCGAAGCGGCCTGGATCACCGGAGAGTGCCTGGCCGTCGACGGCGGCCACCACCTGCGGCGGGGCGCCAACTACGGGTTGCTGTTCGGCGACTCATGAGTCGGTCTTCGCCGGCTGCCGTCCGCCTTGTGCGCCGCCGCTTCCGCTGCGACGATGAACACGATCGAGGAGAGGTACAGAAATGACGATCACCGAGGCTCCGGATATCGAGTTGATGGCCGGCACCTTCTATTCCGGCGACCCGTATCCGGTCTTCGCCTGGATGCGGGAGCACGCGCCCGCCTACTACGACGAGGCGGGTGAGATCTGGGGCATCTCCCGCTACGCGGACGTCCGCGCCATCGGGCAGGATCCCCAGACCTTCTCGAGCCAGCAGGGGTCGCGACCCAATACACCTCTTCCCTACATGATCGACATGGATGCACCCGAGCACCGCCGGAGGCGGAGGCTCGTAAGCGCCGGCTTCACCCCCGAGGCGGTCCGGATCCGGCAGCCCCGGGTCCGCCAGGTCTGCGACGAGATCCTGGACGCCGTCTGCGAAAAGGGCCATTGCGATCTGGTCACCGACATCGCCGCCCCTCTGCCTCTGGTCATGATCGCCGACATGCTGGGATTCCCGTCCGACGACTGGTCCCGGCTGCTCGAGTGGTCCGACACGATGCTCATGTCCCAGGGATCGACGGACCCCGATGCCTTCGTCCGTGCGGCCACGGCCTTCTCCGAGTGGGAGGCCTACGTCCGCGACCAGATCGACGAGCGCCGGGCGCGGGGGACGACCGACGACCTCCTCGGGGCGCTGGCCCACGGCGAGATCGACGGTGACCGGCTCGACGACACCACTCTCGTCTACGAAGCCCTTCTCATCCTCATCGGAGGCGACGAGACCACTCGACACGTCATCAGCGGCGGCATGGAGGCGTTGCTGCGCCATCCCGACCAACTCGAGGCGTTGCACGCCGACCGCGACCTCCTCCCCGGGACCGTCGAGGAGATGCTCAGGTGGGTCACCCCGATCAAGAACATGAACCGCAACGCCACCCGCGACGTCGAGCTCCACGGTCACACGATCAAGGCCGGCCAGAACGTTCTCCTGCTCTATCCCTCGGCCAACCGCGACGGGTCGGTGTTCACCGATCCGGAGACGTTCGACATCAGGCGGTCGCCCAACGACCACGTGGCCTTCGGCTTCGGTGCCCACCTCTGCCTCGGCCACAGGCTCGCTCGTGCCGAACTGGCGGGGATGGTCGATCGTCTCGTCGACCGGTTTAGCGATCTCGTCATCGACACCGACGATCCCCTGCCTCTGCGCATCTCGAATTTCATCGTTGGCCACGAGTCGATGCCCGTTCGTTTCACCCCCACGGCGCCGGTCGCCCGGTAGCGGGAGCGGCAACCGACGACACTGCCGGTCCGTGGCGCGCGCCATCGACCCGACGCCACGCATGTAGGTTCCAGAGGGAAACCACCACAACCGAGGTCTCTCACCCATCATGTCCACAGGGAACAAACAAGGAGTCGATGACGAGAACGACGTGGCGATCTTTCGCCGTTCTCTCGTGCAATGGCTCGACGAGCACCTGACCGCCGACGTCATCGCCGCCGGCCAGGAAGGCCACGACGAGGGTGACAACCTGGAGGTCCTCCGGCGGTGGAGCGGCACCCTCTTCGACGGTGGTTGGGCCGCCGTCTCGTGGCCGCGACGGTTCGGTGGACGCGACGCCGGGGTTGACGAACAGCTGGCCTACCA
>DATNJD010000032.1:0-23617 GCA_035604075.1 Acidimicrobiales bacterium | reverse complement strand
CATCGGCCACGGCCGCATGGCCCTGGCCTTCGACATCCTCCGTCGCTACCTCGAGTTCTCCGGTCTCGAGGTCCGCTACGTCTCCAACATCACCGACATCGACGACAAGATCATCGCCCGGGCCAACGAGGAGAAGAGGACCCTCACCGACGTGACCCGGGAGTTCGAGGCCAGCTGGTGGGTGGCCGTCGACGCCCTGGGCGTGAAGCGCCCCACCGTCGCGCCCCGGGCCACCGAGTACGTCGACCACATGGTGGCGTTGGTCGCCGATCTGATCGATCGCGGTGTCGCCTACGAGACGTCGGACGGCGTCTATCTGTCGGTCGACCGCGTGCCCGGCTACGGGCTGCTGGCCCGCCAGAGCCTCGACTCCCTGCGCTCGGGGGCCCGGGTCGAGCCCGGGGAGGAGAAGCGCTCACCCCTCGACTTCGTGCTCTGGAAGAAGGCCAAGCCCGGGGAACCGACCTGGCCGTCGCCGTGGGGCCCGGGCCGACCGGGCTGGCACACCGAATGCGTGGTCATGTCGCTCGATCTCCTGGGCGACGGCTTCGACCTGCACGGCGGCGGCATCGACCTGGCCTTCCCCCACCACGAGAACGAGCGGGCCCAGGCCGTGGCCACCGACCGGTCCTTCGCCCGGCGATGGACCCACAACGGCCATGTCATCATGGCCGGCGAGAAGATGTCCAAGTCCCTCGGGAACTTCACCTCTCTCTCCGATCTCCTCGAGCGCACCGACGGCCGTGCCTACCGCCTGCTGCTGCTGCGTTCGCACTACCGCTCCCAGGTGGAGGTGACCCCGGACACCATCGCCGACGCCGAGGAGGCCCTGAAGGGCCTCGACGCCCTCGTCCGCCGGTTCCATCTCGAGGGCGTCCCCCTGGCCGACACCGCCGACGAGGCCAAGGCCGAGGGAGCCGACGCCGTCGCCCTCGCCTCGTTCCGGTCCCACATGGACGACGACCTGGGCACCCCGGCCGCCGTGGCCGGGATCTTCGAGCTGGCCCGCCAGGCCAATCTGGCCGCCGACGCCGGGGACGAGGCCGGGGGGCGCCGGCTGGCGCTCACCGCCGCGGTCCTCTGCGCCGCGCTCGGCCTGCCCCTGCACGGTCGGGTGCAAGCGGACGAGGCCACCCAGGCCAAGGCGGCGGCGCGCGACGCGGCCCGGGCGGCCAAGGACTGGGACCGGGCCGACGCCATCCGGGCCGAGCTCGAGGCCGACGGTTGGCACATCGAGGACGGGCCCGAGGGGGGACAGCTCCACCGCTGACCGTCCCCGCCTCAGCGGGTGCTGGCCAAACGCTCCCCGAGTAGGTTACCGTTGGGTAACAACCGATGGAGGGTGCCCACCATGGCCGACTTCTCGCTCGAGCTCAACGAGGAGCAGCTTCAGCTCCAGAAATGGGTCCACGATTTCGCCGAGGACGTCGTCCGTCCCGTCGCCCACGACTGGGACGAGCGCGAGGAGACCCCCTGGCCCGTCATCGAGGAGGCGGCCCGCGTGGGCCTCTACTCCTTCGACTTCTTCATCCAGTCGTTCCTCGACCCCACGGGGCTCACCCTGTCGGTGGCCAGCGAGGAATTGGCCTGGGGGGACGCCGGCATCACCCTGGCCATCTTCGGCAGTTCCCTCGGCCTGGCCGGTATCGCCGCCAACGGCACGCCCGAGCAGCTCTACGAGTGGGGTCCCCAGTGCTTCGGCACCCCCGAAAAGCTCCAGACGGCCGCCTTCTGCGTCTCCGAGGCCGACGCCGGCTCCGACGTCAGCTCGCTGCGCACCCGGGCCGTCTACGACGAGGCCAAGGACGAGTGGGTCATCAACGGCACCAAGACCTGGATCACGAACGGCGGCATCGCCGACGTGAACGTCGTCGTGGCCTCGGTCGATCCCCAGTTCGGATCGCGCGGCCAGGCCAGCTTCGTCGTCCCCCCGAAGACGCCCGGCCTCTCGGCCGGCCAGAAATTCCAGAAGATGGGCATCCGGGCCTCGCACACCGGTGAGGTCGTCTTCGACGACGTCCGCGTGCCGGGCAGCTGTCTGCTCGGGGGCAAGGAGAAGCTCGACGAGAAGCTGGCCCGCGCCCGGGAGGGCAAGAAGTCCAATTCCCAGGCCGCCATGGCCACCTTCGAGGCCACCCGGCCCGCCGTCGGGGCCCAGGCGCTGGGCATCGCCCGGGCCGCCTACGAGTACTCGCTCGACTACGCCAAGGAGCGCAAGGCCTTCGGCCGGCTCATCATCGAGAACCAGGGCATCGCCTTCAAGCTGGCCGACATGAAGATGCGCATCGACGCCTCCCGGCTGCTCGTCTGGCGGGCGGCCTGGATGGGGGCCACCAAGAAGCCCTTCACCGCCGGCGAAGGCTCCATGTCCAAGCTCTACGCGGGCGAGACGGCGGTCTGGGTCACCGAGCAGGCCATCCAGATCATGGGCGGCTACGGTTACATCCGGGACCACCCGGTCGAGCGCTGGCACCGCGACTCCAAGATCTACACCATCTTCGAGGGCACGTCTGAGATCCAGCGGCTCATCATCGCCCGGGCCGTCTCGGGCGTCCACATCCCGTAGCCCCTGGCCGGCATCAAGTGTGAGTTGTCTGCCACGACATGTGGTGTGGTTACACCGCTTTTCGTGGTCAGATGATTTCTCACCGCATTTTCATCATCTCTGACGATGCCAGCGGGGTCGCTGTTCGGGCACACTGAGCCCATGTCCGGCACAAAGAGCGCTCAAATGACCATCCGTCGTAGTTTTGTGCGGTTCACCGCACTCAGCGTCGTCCTGGCCGTCCCGTTGTTGGGGATGTCCGGCGTCGCCTCGGCCCAGGCCACGAAGGCCGCCAAGGGCTCGCCCGCCTGGTGCCTGAAGCACGCCAAGAGCGCCGCCTGCAAGGCCGGCTCGGGCTCGGGAGGCGCCACCGGAGGCGGATCGGGACCGGAGATCACCGTCCAGGTCGACCCCCAGCCGCTGGTCGAGACCGGTCAGTCCGAGGTCCACGCCGTCATCCAGGTCGAGACCCTTCCCGCCTTCGCCGGTGACACCGTCAACATCGACTCGTCGCAGCTCCAAAGCTCCTGCGCCACCGTCGACTTTGAGAACCTCCAGAACAACAGCACCGTCTTCTCGCCCAACGTGCAGCCGGATCGCATCGACGCCGTTCTCGACGACGACGGCAACGCCACCGTGATCGTGGACGGCACCGACTGCGCCCCCGGCACCGACGTCATCGAGGCCGACCTCGAGGTCTCGCCCTTCCTCACCGCCATCACCACCCTCGTCGTCCTGCCTCCGGCCGTTACCGCCGAGGGTGTCACCCCCTACCCGCAGACGGGGGGTCTGCTCCAGGAGGTCGAGACCGGTGACACGAGCGCCAGCGGCGACTCCAACGTCTACGCCGTCTTCTACGTCGAGACCAACCCCGTCTACGCCGAGCAGACGGTCGAGATCGACTCCACCCAGCTCGACACCCGCTGCGTCCGCGGCTGGCGCTGGGAACCGGGCAACCAGGACGGCATCGGTCTCGGTGCCGGCGCCCACACGGCGGACGGGGTCGGACTCAACACGGGCCAGAAGGCCTCGGCCGTCATCGACGACGACGGCAACGCCGTCTTCGTCTTCAAGGGTGTCTCGTGTGCCGCCGGTCCCTCGGCCGTGATCGCCGAGGTGGACGCCGGGTCCCACCCGACCTACACCACCACCTTCACCGTCCTCCCGCCGACGCCGGGCCCGGGAATGTCCGGGCCCTCCGTCCCCTGAGACACGGTCTCCGGTCACAGACGGCCACGACCGCGCCCGGCGGCGTGCCCTCCCTCACTCGGGAAGGCATCCCCGTTACAGTTCCGGTCCCAATGAGCCTTTCGCGGCACACGACGGCATTCGGCGCCGCCGTCCTGGCCCTGGTGATGGCGTGTTCGGCGTGCTCCTCGTCGCCCGACGTGTCGACCGTCCGCCAGCAGTTCCTGACCATCGTGAAGAACACCGACAACGCCCTCACGAGGGACCGTTCGGTCAACCACCAGGCCCAGAGCTTCGCCAAGTACTCCGTCGACTTCCACAACGCCGCGGTCCAGTTCGGCGCCGTGTCGTTCCCCCCCTCCATGCAACATCAGGCCCAGGCGCTCATCGCCGCTCTCGACACCCTGTCGACCGACGCCGCCAAGGTGGGTCGGGCGGCGGCCAAGCCCCAGACGGTCGAGGCCAACGTGACGGCCTTTGCCAGGCTCAACCTCACGCTCATGGAAGAGGAGAAGACCGAGCAGACCGTCTCGAACGCGCTGCGCCAGGCCCTCGGCCTGCCCCCGGCCACGACCACCACCACGACGGCCACCCCGGTCACGCCCACACCGTTGACCCCGACGCCGACGGTCCCGGTCACCACCGCCGCCGGCTGAGTCGGTTGGCCGCGACGGAGAAGCCGGCCGACCCACCTGTCGTCCTCACCCTGTGCACCGGCAACGCCGCCCGGTCGGTCATGGCCGGCGTCATGCTCGAGGCCCGGCTCGAGGCCCGGCGCCCACCGGTGACCGTCATCACGGCGGGTACCCACGTCGTCGAGCACCAACCCACATCGAGGCGGACCCGTGACGCGCTCGCCACCGTGGGCCTCGAGGCCGCCGCCCACCGCAGCCGTCAGCTCACCGACGCCGCCCTCGACCGGGCCGACCTCGTCATCGCCATGGCCGCCGAACACGTCTGGTACGTCCGCCGCCGCCATCCCGAGGCCGCCGCCCGCACCGCTACTCTTCCCTGGTTGGCGCGCCACCTGACCCCGGGGCCCGAGCCCCTGCGCACCCGGGTCACCGCCCTGGCCCTGGCCGAGCTGGACCCGACCGTCCAGGGTGACGTGGAGGACCCGGCCGGAGCCGACGACGAGACTTACGTCGCCTGCGCCACCGAGCTCGCCGTCCTCGTGGCCGAGCTCGCCCCCCGCCTGGGCTGAGCCGGCCCCGGGCGAGGTCAGCCGGGGGCGGGCTCCTGCCGCAAGCCGGGATGCCGCAGGCTGATGTCGGCGCAGGCGGCACACACCTCGTCGGGGATGATCCCCAGCCGCATCAGCGCGGCGAAGACGCGACAGCCCACGCACAGCCCCAGGGCCGACTCGGCCAGCGCCGCCGCCAGCAGCACGCCGACCACGCCCCAGGTGGCGCCGGCCGCCCCGAACCCGAACCACAGGATCACCGCCGCCGACGAGAAGACGACGCCCATGGCCTGGGCGAACCGCTTGGGCGGACCGGCCACCAGCCGGGGCGCCCCCAACCGGGGGGCCACCACCCGGGTGGCCAGCTGGCCGAGCGGACTCAGGCTCGGTCCTGTCAGCATCCGGGCCCAGAACCCGTAGGCCAGCGGGACCAGGAGCCAGGGCTGCCGGAAGCCGAGGGCCGCCCCGCACAGAATCACCACCGCCCCGGCCACGACCCGCGCCGCCGTCTCGTTCACCGGGTTCGGGAAGCTGAAGACGGACCGGAATCTGTTCCCCACGCCCGAAAGCTTACCGGTCGGGTCGGGTTTTGGGGCCGGGCCGCCCGGGCCGGGGTCGGGAGAGCCCGTCAGTCGGGGTGGACGGAGCGCAGTCCGGCCCAGGCCAGGTCGGCCAGCCGGCGGGCCAGACGGGCGGCCTCGGCCTCCTCGGTCCCCCGCGCCACCGGGTTCCGGGTGGCCACGAAGTGGTGACTGGCCCCTTCGGCCATCCCCACCATGGCGTAGGCCAGAAGCCGCCGGTGGTCCTCGTCGAGCCCGGCGTCGATCAGGGGGTCGATGGCCAGGGCGATCGTGTCCTGCACCTCGCGCACCGCCCGCGACAGCTCGGGATCGTTGGGCACGTTGCTGCCGAAGAGCAGGTTGAACGCCTCGGGACGGTTCACGACGAGCTGGAAGTAGGCGGCGAAGCCCCCCTCCACCTGTTGGCGGGGCCCGTCGGCCGCCGCCACCGCCTTCTCGATGGCTTCGAGCATGGTCTGCGCCACCGAATCGACCAACTCGAGGTATAGCGCGCGCTTGGAGTCGAAGTGTTGGTAGAGAAGCGGCTTCGTCACGCCGGCCGCCTCGGCCGTGTCGTCCATTGTCGTGGCGTTGAAGCCCCGCTCGGCGAAGAGCGTCAGCGCCACGTCGAGCAACTGCTGCCGCCGCCGGTCGGCCGGTAACCGTTTGGCCGTCGACGGGCTCTGGTCGTCCGACGGGCGCCGTCCCATCGGTGAATCGTACCGGCCGGCCGCGCCCCGACTCATCTCTCACCGATCTCTCAGAAGCCCCATCCCGCCGCCGAGAACAAACGCGCCAACCGGTCGGGCAGGTCGGCCAGGGAGAAGGACCGCCGGGCCACCTCGTGATTGTGGGCGGCCAACGACGGGTCGGGGGCGGCCAGGAAACGTCCGAGCGCCCCCGGGTCGTCCGACGCGAACCAGCGGAAGCCGAAAGCCCGCAGCTCCTCGGCCACCGGGTACGGCCCGATGGCGAGGGGCCGCTCCGCCACCGCCGACTCGACGGCCGGATTCCCGAAGCCCTCCCATGTCGAGGGCAGCACCACGGCGTCACATCCGGCGTAGGCGTCTGCCACGTCGTCACCGGCCCCGCCCGGGCCGGGCCCGTGGATGACCGGGCACCGCGCCCCGGCCAGCAGCCGCTCAAGCTCGGGCCCGTAGCCGTCCTCGGCCGGGCCGAGCAACCAGTAGGTGGCGCCGATGCCGGCGGCCAGGGCCAGACCGCCGGCCACGTTCTTCCGGGCGATGGCGCGCGTCGGCTGCAGTAGCAGCCGGTCGTCGTCGGCCAGGCCGAGTTTCCGCCGCGTCGTCGCCCGGTCTCCGGCCGGCGCGTCGACGTCGAAGCTGTTCATCACCACCCGGGCCACGATGCCCCGCTCGGCCAGCTGCCGCCGGCTGAGGTCGTTGATCGTCACGTGGATCCACCGCCGGTCGTCGGGAGGCCCCGGTGACCGGGCGAAGCGCGGCCGCTGCCACGGCAGGTCGTGGTGGTGCAGTACCGCCGGTCGTCCCCGCAGCACCCGCGCCACGGCCGCCGCCGCCGCCGGATTGAGCGGCAGCGAACACAGATTCTCGACCACCACGAGCTCGGCGCCTCCCACGGCGTCGGCAATTTCCGCGTCGCCCGGCGGCTCGGGCGCGTCCATGGCCAGTCCCGGCAGCACCGTGTCGACGGGGCCGGCCCCGGCCACGGTCCGGACGGCGAAGCCGAGCCGGCGCAGCGCCCCCGCCCACTTGGCCGCCTCCACCGACACCCCGTCCGATCCCCCCAGCCGAAACGAGATCAGGGCGGCGCCGGGTGTGGCCACGAGGCTGGTCACCCTACCGACCCGGCAAGTACCGTCGCAGGCACATGCCTGACAGCCCGCCTTCGGGCCCGCCCCCCGGTTCCGCCGCCGACGAGGTCCTGACCGAGCACACCGCCGCCGTGGCCCGGATCGTCATCAACCGGCCCGAGCGGCGAAACGCCATGTCCTGGGGCGTCATGACCGGCCTGCGCCGGGAGCTGGCGGCGGCCAAGGCCGATCCCGACGTCCGGGTCGTCGTCCTCACCGGGGCCGGCGACGTGGCGTTCTGTGCCGGGGCCGACCTCGGGGGCATGGGCGGCGAGGACGGCTTCCTCGAGACCCATGAATCGCGCGGCATCCTGGCCGAGATCTTCGACGACCTCTGGCACCTGGGGAAGCCCACCATCGCCCGGGTGCAGGGCTGGGCCATGGCCGGCGGTCTGGGCCTGGCCCTCGCCTGCGACCTGGTGGTGGCGTCGGAGCGGGCCCGCTTCGGCGCCCCCGAGATCAACGTCGGCCTCTGGCCCTACATGATCACCGTTCCCCTCGTCCGCTCCATGGCCCCCAAGCGGGCGCTCGAGCTGATGTTGACGGGACGGGTGGTCGGGGCCGAGGAGGCCGAGCGGATCGGCTTCGTGACCAGGGTCGTTCCCCACGAGGACCTGGACGCGGCGGTGGACGAGCTGGCCGCCGGTCTGGCGTTCAAATCGCCGGCCGTGATGAAGCTGGGGCGCGAGGCGTTCTACGGTGTGTGGGACATGGCGGCCACCGATGCCCTCTCCTACCTCCACGCCATGCTCACCCTGACGAACCAGACCGACGATGCCGCCGAGGGCATTCGGGCCTTCCTCGAGAAGCGCCCGCCCCGGTGGACGGGACGATGACAGGACGATGACAGATAGCGGGACGGATAGATGGCGAAACGGGCACTGATCACGGGCATCACCGGCCAGGACGGCTCGTACCTGGCCGAGTTCCTCCTGGGCCAGGGCTACGAGGTGGTCGGCATGGTGCGGCGTTCGTCCACCGTCACCTTCGAGCGGATCGCCCACATCCAGGACGACCTCACCCTGGTGGCCGGTGATCTGCTCGACGAGGTGTCTCTGATCGGCATCCTGCGCGAGCACCGTCCGGCCGAGGTCTACAACCTGGCCGCCCAGTCCTTCGTCCAGACATCGTGGGGCCAGCCGGTGCTCACCGGTGAGACGACGGCCCTCGGCGTCACCCGCCTGCTCGACGCCATCAGGATCGTGGACCCCGAGATCCGCTTCTACCAGGCGTCGTCCTCGGAGATGTTCGGCAAGGTCCGCGAGGTGCCGCAGAAAGAGACGACGCCCTTCTACCCGCGCAGCCCCTACGGCGTGGCCAAGGTCTACGGCCACTGGATCACCGTCAACTACCGCGAGAGCTACGGCCTGCACGCGTCGTCGGGCATGCTCTTCAACCACGAGAGCCCCCGGCGCGGCCTCGAGTTCGTCACCCGCAAGGTCACCCACGGCGTGGCCCGGATCGTGGCCGGTCTCGACGACAAGATCCCGCTGGGCAACACCGACTCCCAGCGTGACTGGGGTTTCGCCGGCGATTACGTCCGCGCCATGTGGCTGATGCTGCAGCGCGACGAGCCCGAGGACTACGTGGTGGCCACGGGCAAGACCCACTCCGTCCGCAACCTCTGTGAAGAGGCCTTCAGCCACGTCGGCCTCGACTGGGCCGAGCACGTCATCGTCGACGAGCGCTTCCTGCGCCCGGCCGAGGTCGATCTGCTCGTGGGCGACGCCTCGCGGGCGCGTGACGAGCTCGGCTGGGAGCCGACGGTGTCGTTCTCGGAGTTGGTCGCCATGATGGTCGACGCCGACATCGCGCTCGTCCGCTCAAGCGGCCGTTGACACTCTCCACCATCTCGGCCGATCCGCTCGGCATCCTGGTCGCCTTCGGCGCCGGCATGCTTTCGTTCCTCTCGCCCTGCGTCCTCCCTCTCGTGCCCGCCTACGTCTCGATGGTCTCGGGACTGTCGGCAGCCGAGATCGAGGCCGGTGAACGGCGCAACCTCCTGCCGCTGCTGCGCGGTGTCCTCGGATTCATCGTCGGCTTCACCGTCGTCTTCACGGCCCTGGGCGCGGCGGCCTCCGGTATCGGGCACCTCCTCTTCGACCACCAGCGCGGTTTCGTCATCGCCGCCGGCATCGTCACCGTCGTCCTCGGGCTCTGCTTGGCCGGGGTGGGGACGCCGCAACTGCTGCAGCGCGAGCGCCGTTTCCATCCCCGGCCGTCGCGGCTCGGGGTCTGGGCCCCGCCCGTGATGGGCATGGCCTTCGCCTTCGGCTGGACGCCGTGCATCGGACCGGTCCTCGGCGGCGTCCTCGGCCTGGCGGCGGCGCGCTCCACGCTCTCGTCGGGCCTCGTCCTGCTGGTGTCGTATTCGCTCGGTCTGGGCGTCCCCTTCCTCGCCACCGGTCTCGCCTTCGGCCATCTGACGGGGGTCCTGGCCCACGTCCGGCGGCGGCTGGGCGTGATCAACGCCGTGGCCGGCGCCTCGCTCGTGGCCTTCGGCGTCCTGCTGCTCACCGGCAACCTGCACTGGCTGTCGACGGCGGCGGCCGACGCGCTGCGCGCCATCGGCCTCTCCCGGCTCACCGTCAGCTGACAATCGGGGCCGCGACCCCCCCGACAGGACCGGAAGCCCGCTTGGATTCGGGGGCCGGGCCACCCGTAGCATGGGCGCGCCCATGGCCTCCGCCGTCTCCCTCCGTGCCGCTGTCGCTCTGACGGGGCGATTCCCCGTCCTGGCCGGCATCGATCTCACCGTCGACCCGGGGGAGATCCTGGTCCTCGAGGGGCCCAACGGGGCCGGCAAGACCAGTGTGCTGCGGGCCTGTGCCGGCCTGCTCCCCGTGACGTCGGGCCACGCCGTCGTGCTCGGCCACGATCTGCGGCGCCATCCCTCCGCCGTCCGCCGGCAGGTGGGGATGCTCGGTCACGCCGCGGCCCTCTACAACGAGCTGAACGTGGTCGAGAACGTGCGGTTCGCCGTCCGGGCCGCCGGTGGATCGGTCGACGGCATCGACGCCGCGCTCGACCGGCTCGGTCTGGTCGGCCGGCTCCGGCGCACGACCGTGGGACGGCTGTCGGCCGGCCAGCGTCGCCGCGTCGCCCTGGCCGTCCTGGTGGCGCGCCATCCCGCGCTGTGGTTGCTCGACGAGCCCCACGCCGCGCTCGACGCCGGGGCGCGCGCCCTTCTCGGTGACATCGTCACCGGGGCGGTGGCGGGCGGCGCCACCGTGCTGATCGCCTCCCACGAGCCCGAGGCGTCGTTGCCCCTCGCCCATCGCGCCGTCACCCTCGCCGGGGGACGCGTCACCGACGAACGGACGCTCGAGCGACGCGTGCCGGATCCCGGTCAGATCGAGTCGACCCGCGTGGTCGGAGCCGTCCATGTGGCGTGACGCGTTGTTGGTGGCGGGCAAGGACCTGCGGATCGAGTTGCGGTCGCGGGTGGTGCTCAACCAGGTGGCGCCCTTCGCCGTCGTCGTGCTGGCGCTGTTCGCCTTCGCCCTCGGTCCCAACCGCGCCCCCATGGTGGAGGCGGCCGCCGGGCTCTTCTGGGTGGCCGTCCTCTTCGCCTGTGTCCTGGCCGTGCAGAGGAGCTTCGCCCTCGAGGCCGCCGACGGCACCCGGGACGGTCTGCGGTTGTCGGGTCTCGACCCGGCCGGCATCTTCCTCGGCAAGGCGGCGGCCATCGCCGTCCAGCTGGTCGTGCTCGAGGTGCTCCTGGCCGCCGGGGTGGTGCTCTTCTACGGCGCGCACGTGCATTCCTACGTGGCCGTGCTCGTCGCCTGCGCGGCGGGGACGGCGGGGCTCGCCGCCGTGGGCACCCTCTACGGCGCCCTGGCCGCCGGGGTGCGGGTGCGCGAGACCCTGCTGCCGTTCCTGTTCCTGCCGGTGGTGGCCCCGGTGCTGTTGGCCGGCACGCGGGCGTGGCAGGTGGCGCTCGGGACCGGCCCCGGAGGCGACGCCGCCGACCCGTGGCTCCGGCTGATGCTCGTCTTCGCCGCCGTCTACCTGGCGGTCGGTGTGCTCACCTTCGGCCCTCTGCAGGAGGCGGGATGACCCAACCGTGGAGCGGGCGGACGATCTGGATCGTGCGGGCGCTGGCCGCCGTCTCGGTGGTGTCGGTGGCGGCCACCGTCTGGCTGGGGTTGTGGGTGACGCCACCGGACCAGGTCCAGCGGAACCTCGTCCGGCTCGTCTACGTCCACCCGCCCATCGCCTGGGTGGCGCTCTATCTGGCCTTCGGCATCGCCGCCATCTCGAGCCTCCTGTGGCTGTGGCCGCGGACGCGCAGCATCTCCTGGGACCGGCTGGCCGCCGCCTCCATGGAGGTGGGCACGGTCTTCACCGCGCTCACCCTCGTGACGGGGGCCATCTGGGGCCGACCGACCTGGGGCGTCTGGTGGGCCTGGGACGCCCGGCTGACCTCGACGGCGCTGCTGCTCGTTCTCCAGCTCGGCTATCTGGCCCTGCGCCGGATCCCCGGGGATCCCGACACCCGCGCCCGGCGCTGCGCCATCGGTGCCGTCTTCGCCGCCGTCGACGTCCCCATCGTCCACTTCTCCGTCAACTGGTGGCGGACGCTGCATCAGGGCGCCACCGTCTTGAACGCCAACCTGTCTCCCACCATCCACGGGGTGATGGCATGGACCCTTCTTCTCGGGTTCGTCTCTTTCACCTTGGCCTTCGCCTGGATGCTGACCGTCCGGTACCGCATCCAGGTGCTGTCCGACCGGCTCGAGGGCGCCGATCTCGACATGGCCCTGCGCGAGCGTTGGTCCGAGGGGGACGAGTGAGCTACATCGACGCCGGGTACGCCATCGCGCTGGCCGTGCTCGCCGGGTACGCCGGTCAGTTGTGGCAGCGCCGCCGCCGGCTCGAACGGCTGGCGGCACGGACCCAGCCGGAGACCGCGACGGCCACCGCGGCCACGGCGCCGGTCGACCGGAGGGTGACGCCGACGCTCTCCGAGACGAGGGTGGGCGCGTGAGCGCAGTGCTCACCGCCCCCCCGACCCCCGCCCCGGCCCGACGGCACCCGCGCTGGCGGCTCGTCGTGGTCGGCGCCGTCCTCGTGGGTGCCTTCGCCTTTCTGCTGGCCAAGGGACTCGGCAGCTCGCTCGACTACTTCGAGACGGTCGACCAGGCCGTCCACAGCAAGGTGATGCTCGGAACGAAGACCTTCCGTCTCGAGGGTCTCGTTCTGCCGGGCACGGTGCACCGCACCGCCGGCGGTGTCGAATTCGTCGCCGGAGGGACCAAGGACCGCGTCGACGTGGTGAACACCGGGAACCCGCCGGAGCTCTTCCAACCGAACATCCCCGTGGTCGTGGTGGGGCACTTCGCCGGTCGCACCTTCGTGTCGAACCAGATCATCGTCGACCATTCGGCGCAGTACGTGGCGCAATATCCGAACCGGGTGAAGGCACCGAACGGATCGACGCGGTGAACGCGACGCTCGGGCACACCGGGGTGCTGCTCGGGTTGGTCGCCTCCCTCGTCGGTGCGGCCGTGATCGGCGACGGCCTGGTGCGCTCGCGGCCGGCGTCGCTGCGGGCGGGCCAGATCTACGCCGGGTTGATCCTGCTCGGCGCCGTGGTGGCCACCGTGGCCATGGAGCGGGCGCTGATCAGCCACGACTTCTCGATCGCCTTCGTGGCCGAGAACAACAGCCGGGCGACGCCGCTTCTCTACACGATCACCGGCATGTGGTCGGCGTTGGCCGGTTCCATCTTGCTCTGGGGTCTCGTCCTGTCGGGATACATCTCGGCCATGGTGTGGAAGTTCCGCCGCCGGGCCACCGACCCGCTCGTCGGGTGGGCGACCCTCGTGACCTATCTGGTGGCCGCCTTCTTCTTCGCCCTCATGGCGGGGCCGTCGGACCCCTTCCAGACGGTGGCGCGGCAGACGCCGAACGGCCTCGGCCCCAACGTGCTGCTGCAGGACAACCCGTTGGTGGCGTTCCACCCGCCCCTGCTCTATCTGGGACTGGTGGGCTTCACCATTCCCTTCGCGTTTGCGGTGGCCTCGCTCATCACCGGGCGCATCGGTGAGGGGTGGCAGGTGGCCACCCGGCGGTGGACGCTCTTCGCCTGGGGCTTCCTCACCGTCGGCGTCCTCCTCGGCGCCTGGTGGTCGTACCAGGTGCTCGGGTGGGGCGGGTTCTGGGGTTGGGATCCGGTGGAGAACGCGTCGGTGCTGCCCTGGCTGTGCGCCACCGCCTACCTGCACTCGGTGATGGTGCAGGAACGGCGCGGGTTGCTGCGGGTGTGGAACCTGTCGCTCATCATCTCCACATTCAGCCTGACCATCCTCGGGACCTTTCTCACCCGGTCGGGGGTGATCCAGTCGGTCCACGCCTTCTCCGACTCCGATATCGGGCCCCTGCTGCTCGGCTTCTTCGGTGTGGTGGTGCTGACCGGGGTGGGGCTGATCGCCTGGCGCGGCGACCGGCTGCGTTCGCCCGGAGGGATCGACTCGCCGTTCAGCCGCGAAGGGGCGTTCCTGCTCAACAATCTGCTCTTCGTCCTGCTGGCCGTCATCGTCCTGCTCGGGACCGTCTTCCCGCTTCTCTACGAGGCCCTCGAGCACCAGCAGGTCACGGTGGGCGCCCCCTACTTCGACGCCATGACCCTGCCCATCGGCCTGGCCCTGCTCTTCCTCATGGCCATCGGCCCCGCTCTGCCGTGGCGCAAGACCACGGTGGGGACGCTGCGCGACCGTCTGGTGGTGCCGGCCTCGGTGGGCGTGCTCGTGGCCGTGGTGAGCGTGGCCGCCGGTGTCCGGGGGATCGGCGCCGTCCTCGCCTTCTGTCTGGGCGGATTCGCCGCCGCCTCCAACGTGCGGCAATTGGTCGTGGCCGCCCGCGGCGCCCGCCGGCGCGGCGCCGGCGCCTGGCGGGGCCTCGTGGGACGGGCCAACGGCGGCATGGTCGTCCACATCGGCGTCGTCGTCATCGCCGTGGCCCTGGCCTCGGCTACGTCCTTCGCCTTCCGCGGTGCGGTGACCCTGCGGCCCGGCACCTCCACCGTGATCGACGGCCAGACGATCCGCTTCGAGAGGCTGGCCGATGTGCGGACGGCCGCCAGCGACGCCACCCAGGCGCTCGTCCTCGTGAACGGTCAGGGTCCCTACCGCCCGGCGGTGAGCCAGTTCGGCAGCAATACGGATCCGGTCGGCACCCCGGCCATCGACTCGCGGCTGTGGCACGACGTCTACCTCACCATCAACCGGTTGCCGGCGTCGTCCGAGGGTCCGGTCAGCCTCGGGGTGATCGTCCAGCCCCTCGTCTCGTGGCTGTGGGTGGGCGGCGGCATCCTGATCCTCGGCTGCTTCCTCGCGGCCGTGCCCGGCCGCCGCCGCCGTCCCACCGATCCGGTGTCGGCACCGGTGCCGGCCCTCGCCGACGGACACGGCGACGGCAACGGCAACGGACGCGCCGACGGAGCCGGACGCGCCGACGGAGCCGGCACCCGGCGGCGTCCCGTCGTCGTGGACGAGGCGGGGGAGCCAGACGACGCACGCGTCCCCGCCGGTTCCCCGTGACACCCGAGGCTCCCTCCGCCGCCCCGCCCGCCAGCGCCCCCCGGGTGGGCCCCGGTGCAGCGGTCACCGCAACGGGCCGCGGTCGGCACACGGCGCGCTGGATGGCCGGTGTCGTGCTCGTGGTGGTGGCCGCCCTCGTCGCCCTGCTCGCCACCCGGCCCCCCGCCACCGAGACCGAGGTGTTCACGCCGCTGCTGGGCAAGACCGCGCCCGGTATCACGGCGACGACGGTGTCCGGTCAGAGATTCGACCTCGGCTCCTACCGGGGCCGCTTCGTGGTGGTCAACTTCTTCGCCAGCTGGTGTCCTCCCTGCCAGCAGGAGCAACCGGAGCTCGTCACTTTCGCCTACCAGCACCGCCACCCCGGCGACGCCGCCCTCGTGGGCGTGGTCTACGACGACGCCACCTCCAGCGCCCGGGCCTTCGACACCGACGCCGGGGCCACCTGGCCCGCCCTGGTCGATCCCGGTGGGCAGATCGCCCTGCACTACGGCGTCCGGGCGCCGCCCGAGACGTTCCTGATCTCACCATCGGGCACGGTGGTGGCCCACATCGACGGCGCCGTGACCGCCTCCTATCTGGACAAGCAACTGGCCGCCGCCGGCGCGGCAGGCGCGTGAGCACCCGTCACCGCCGGCCCGCCGCGTCCCGCCTGGTGTGGCCGGCCCTGGCGGTGGTGCTGGCGGTCGCCCTCACCTTCAGCGTGTCGACACACAGCGGAGCGCGCACGGCGGCGGAGCGGGCCGCCGCCATCGACGGCAACCTCAAGTGCCCGAGCTGCGAGTCCATCTCGGTGCAGGACTCGTCGGCGTCCACGGCCGACGCCGTCCGCCAGGTGGTCCTCGCCCGGATACACGCGGGCCAGAGCGACCAGCAGATCTACCGGTACCTGGAGAGCCTCTACGGGCCGAGCATCCTGCTGCGGCCCCCCACCACGGGGATCACCGCCGTGGTCTGGCTGGTGCCCGTCGTGGCCGCCGCCGCCGGACTCGGGGGACTGGGGTTGTTCTTCTGGCGCCGCCGCCGGCCGGTGGCGGTCCGGGTGACGGACGAGGACCGCGCCCTGGTTGACCGGGAACTGGCCCGGCGCCTCGACGACCCGTGAGTCCTCGCGAACTCGAGGACGAGCGCGCCTTCCTGCTGCGCTCGCTCGAGGACCTCGACCGGGAGCATCAGGCCGGCGACCTCTCCGACGACGATCACGCGGCGTTGCGTGACGAGTACGTCGCCCGCGCCGCGGCGGTGTTGCGCTCGCCCGACACAGGCGCGCCGGGGGCGCCCGACGCGGCCGGGACCGGGTCGGCAACGGCGGGGGAACTGGGCCCGGGGCGGCTCCGGCGACGCGCCGCGTCGGGACCCTTCCGTCCCACCCGGCGGCGGGTGGTCACCACGGCGGCCGTCGCCGGCGTGATCGGTGTGGTGGTGTGGGTCTTGGTGGCGCAGCTGGGCAGCCGGCTGCCGGGGGAGACGGTGACGGGCTCGGTCACCTTGTCGGCGTCGCAGCAGGCGGCGCGGACACTGGCCCAGGCGCAGACCCTCGAAAGCGAGGGCGACGCGGCCGACGCCTTGAAACTGTACGAGTCGGTCCTGAGCCGGCAGCCGAACCAGGACGAGGCCTTGGCCGAGGTGGGATGGCTCGAGTACGAGGCCGGAGCCGAGGCCAAGCGGGGGACCCTCATCGCCCTGGGCCAGCACGAGGAGCAGAAGGCCGAGCGCGTCGACCCGGGCGCCTTCGCGCCGCATCTGTACCTGGGCTCGATGCTGCTGGCCGAGGGCCATCCCGGCCTCGCCGTGGCCGAGTACGAGAAATTCCTGGCCGACCATCCGCCCCGGGCCGTGGTGGGCGCGGCGGTCCCCTTCCTCACGAAGGCCTTCTCCGAAGCCCACGAGCCCCTGCCCGCCCTCCCGCTCGGGACGTCGCCCGGCGGCTGACCGCTACGACGCGATCAGTTCGAGGACCGTGGTGGGAACCACGGCCAACGCGTTCAGCGGACCCCGGACGGGCCAGTCGTCGAAGGCGCGCAGATGGTCGGGGTCCGCCTCGCTCCGTTGCCCTCGCCGCGCTGCTGCCGCCGGCGCCCGGATCCCGAGGACCTGGTCGAGCGTCAGGCCCCGCTCCCACGCCGCGAAGAGCGCACCTAGGGCGGCCAGGGAGAAGCCCGATCGCTGCAGGCGGAGGATCGCCTCCAGCCGGCCGAGGTGTTCCTGGTCGTAGAGACCGGTCCGTCCCCGCAGGGTGGGGCGGTGGAGGAGGCCGAGCGTCTGAAAGGCCCGGACGTTGCGGGTGGTCGTCCCCGCCCGCTGTGCCAACCGGTCCACCGTCATCGGGTCCCCGGTCGTCTGGTCCCTTCCGGCCACCGTTTGATTATAACATGGATTTATGTAACATATGGTCACGTCAGAGAACGCCACCGAGGAGGAGCCATGCCCATCAACGTCGACGCCGTGGGATCGACATCGGAGCCCGTCACCCGGACCTGGACGTCGACCGACTGCCTGCTCTACGCCCTGGGGGTCGGCGCCGGGGCGAGCGATCCGACCGGCTTCGAGCTCGAGTACACCACCGAGAACTCGGCCGACGTGGCGCAGAAGGTACTGCCGACCTTCGCCACCATCGTCGGTGTGAGCGGTGTTCCCCGGACCTCGTTGGGCACCTACGACCCGGCCATGTTGGTCCACGGGGAGCAGTCGATCACCCTGCACGGCGCCATCACCCCCGACGGCGCCGTCAGCACCACGAGCACCGTGGCGGGCATCTACGACAAGGGATCGGGGGCGCTGGTGGTGCTCGAGTCGGACTCGGTCGACGCCACCACCGGGGCACCGTGCTTCTCCACCCGGTCGGCGTTGTTCATCAGGGGAGAGGGTGGATTCGGCGGTGACCGGGGCCCGTCGTCGTCGGGGGAGGCACCCTCCGGTGAAGCGGACGAAGTGGTCACCTACCCCACGCGCACCGATCAGGCCCTTCTGTACCGACTGTCGGGGGACCGCAATCCCCTGCACTCCGATCCCGTCTTCGCCAAGCGGGCCGGCTTCGACCGACCGATCCTCCACGGCCTCTGCACCTACGGGTTCACCGGCCGGGCCCTGCTCCATGTGCTGTGCGGCTCGGACCCGACCCGTTTCCGGTCGATGCACGCGCGCTTCAGTCGCCCGACGATGCCCGGCGACGCCCTGACCGTGTCCATGTGGGTGAACGGCGGCGAGGCCGCATTCCGCACCGAGAACCAGCGGGGAGAGACGGTCATCGACGGCGGCCGTTTCGTCTTCTCGTAGAGCGACGTCTCGTCGTGACTGTGCTTGTCTGGGCCCCGTGTTCCGTCACACGGCCCATCTCTATGACGCGCTCTACGAGGCGGCCGGGAAGGACTACGCGCAAGAGTCGGCGGACATCCACGATCTGATCGAGCACCGGGGACCGGGAGCGCGGACCCTGCTCGACGTGGCCTGTGGCACCGGTGGGCATCTCCAGTACCTCCGACGGTGGTACGCGGTCACAGGCGTCGACGTCGATCCGGGCATGCTGGCCGAGGCCCGGGCCAAGCTCCCCACCGTCTCTTTGATCGAGGCCGACATGCGCAGCCTGGCCCTCGGTCAGACATTCGACGCCGCCGTCTGCCTGTTCAGCTCGATCGGGTACATGCGGTCGACCGACGAGATGGACGTGGCGATCTCTGCCATCGCCCGCCACCTGGTCCCCGGAGGTGTTCTCGTCGTCGACGGGTGGGTTCGGCCCGATGCCTGGATCAACGGGGGGACGACGACGGTGGAGACGGCGCACACCGAGGACGCCACCGTCGTCCGCGTGAGCCGCTCCGTGCGTGACGGCGAACGGACGTCTCTCGAGATGCACCATCTGGTGGCCACGGCGGCCGGCATCGAGCATCTGGTCGACCACCACGACCTCACGCTTTTCGCGCCCGACGACTACGAAGCGGCATTTCGGGCGGCGGGGCTCACGGTGGACATCGTGCCGTGCCCCCTCCCGGGCCGTGACCGCTACGTCGCCACGAAGGCGCCTGGGGACCGTCCGGTCAGCCCCGCAGGTCCCGGAGCCCCGCCACCACACCGCTGAAGACGTCTTCGAAGGCGGTGACATCGTCATCGGTGGTCGACCACCCCACCGACAGGCGCAAAGAACGTTCGCCGTCCACCCCCATGGCTTCGAGAACGGGAGAAGGGGCGAGCGACTCCGACGAGCACGATGAGCCCGAGTGGGCGGCGATGCCGCGCTGGTCGAGTCCGAGGAGCACCGGTTCCGCCTCGACGCCGTCGACGGTCACACAGACGAGGTGCGGGAGCCGGTGATCGGGGTCCCCCACGGCGTCGACACCGTCCACGGCGGTGGCCGCCTCGAGCAGGCGCGTCGTCCGGCGTCGGGCTGCGTCGGCCTCCTCGTCGAGCGCGCCGGGCCGGGCCAACACCTCGGCGGCGGCGCCGAAGCCGACGATGGCGGGAACGTTCTCGAGCCCGGCGCGCCGGGCTCGTTCCTGTTCACCGCCGACGAGCAGAGGATCGAGACGCAGACCGCGTCGGACCAGGAGCGCCCCCATGCCCGGCGGCCCTCCGAATTTGTGGGCACTGACCGACAGCAGGTCGGCTCCGAGCTCGTCGAAGCCCACGGGCAGGTGACCGGCCAGGGCGCAGGCATCCACGTGGACGAGGACGCCGTGGCGCCGGCATATCTCCACCACGTCGGCCACCGGTTGCACGGTGCCGACTTCGTGATTGGCCGCCTGGCAGTGGACGAGGGCCGGCGGACCGCCCGATGCCGTGCACCGGCGTAGCGCGTCCTCGACCGAGTCGGGTTCGATACGACCGGTGCGGTCGATGCCCAGCTCGACCACCGCCGCCAGCCGTGACGACGAGTCCCGGACGCACGAATGCTCCACGGCGGCGAGCAGCACCGGTCGTCCGGGGCGGTCCCGCGTGGCACCCCAGACCGCGGCGTTGGCCGATTCGGTTCCGCCCGAGGTGAACACCACGTGCCGGGGCCTCGTGCCGAAGAGCGAGGCGACGCGCTCGCGGGCGTCCTCCACCACGGCCCGGGTGATCCGTCCCTCGGTGTGGACCCGCCCGGGATCGGCGGCGGTGACCGGTCCTTCGAGCCACCGCACCATCGACAGCACCACCTCGGGCCGAGGCGGGGAGGTCGACGCGTGGTCGAGGTAGTGACGCGTCAGCGGATCAGGCGAGAGCGGCGCACGCGTCGTCGCCGCGGGCGCGAGAGGAGAGAACGACGGACACCCCGGCGTCTGCCTCCTGGCCGCACAGTCCGGCGAGAAGGCCACGGACCATGCCCCTGTCGACGGCGCAGATCACCGGGTGCTGGGCGGCGGCGTCACCGAACGGACAGTTCTCCGCCACCACGGCCGTGGCGTCGCCGCGGTCCTCGGCGTGGGCGGCGAAGCCGTGCGCCGTCAAGGCGTCGGCGATGGCGTGCATGGCCCCGCGCACCGACCGCTGGCCATCGCCCGGTTCCATCCGCTCGGCCAGCACGCGCCCGTGCTCTTCCCCGACCCGTTCGGCCATGCGCTCGGCTTCGACCGGTCCGAGCAGCTCGAGCGCTTCGACGAGCAGAGACACCAGGAGGTCGTCGAGAGGGGTGACGAGATCGATGGTGGGATCGCCGTCGGTCCCGGTGGCGGCCCGGTAGCGCTTCGAGGGGCGCCCGGCGCCCGCCAGGGGAGAGCGCTCCAGGCTCACCGCGACGTAGCCCCCGGCCGACAGCCGGTCGAGATGGTGGCGGGCCACGTTCGGGTGAAGGGAGAAGGCGGTGGCCACCTCCGACGCCGTCGAACCGGGGTGGGAGCGCACGTGGAGATAGATCTCGCGACGTGTCGGATCGCCGAAGGCCGACGTGACGGCCGCCACCGCGGCCGAGAACCGATGGTCGGCGGGACCCGTCGCCTTGGGCTCGGCAGCCGATTTCACGGCATTAGTCTACCTGGTGACGTGCGGTGAAGTCCCTGGTTGGGCAGTGGGTCAGTTCGACCCGACGCGTACATTCGTCTTTACGTCGGAAGCCCCGAAGGGCAGCCTCACGCCTCCCACGGCCTGGGAACCGACGGCTCAGACAACAGGCAACGATAGCGAAGGGGTGTAATGGTCCAAACTGACCCACTGCCCCTGGTTGCGCCCGTGAATATGACCAGAGAGGCAATTCGGTGACAGCCAACGAAGCAGAGGTGCGCGCCGCGGTGGCGGCGGTCGTGGACCCCGACCTGCGGCGAGCCATCGGAGAGCTGGGTCTGATCCGCTCGGTCCGGCTCCAGCGCCGATCGACCACCGTGGTCCTGGCCTTCCCCGTGGCCAAGTGGCCGGCGGCGACGGGGGTGGCCCGGGCGGTGGGCGAGGCTCTCGAGGCCCTCGGCGTCCCCGGACCCACGGTGGACATCGCCACCATGACCGACGCCGAACGGGCCGACCTCCACCTGCAGCTGGCCCTGCCGACCGGCGGCCAGAGGCACCCGGACGAGGGGCACGCACCGGCTGACCACGGCCACACCCATGCCCCGATGCGCCCCCCCGGTGGGGCACCCGGGCCCCTCGGTCACGAGGAGGGACGGCCGAACCGCTTCATGATGCCGGGCACCCGCACCCGGGTGATCGGCATCTCGTCGGGCAAGGGAGGCGTGGGGAAGTCGTCGGTGACGGTGAACCTGGCCGTCGCCCTCGCCGCCCGCGGCCACGAGGTCGGACTTCTCGACGCCGACGTCTACGGGTTCTCCGTCCCGAAGATGCTCGGTGTGACCCGGGGCCCGGTGGCGATCGACGAGCTCCTCGTTCCTCCCGTCGTCCACGGGGTGCGGTGCCTCTCGATGGGCTTCTTCGTTCCCGACGAGCAACCCGTCATCTGGCGCGGCCCCATGCTGCACAAGGCGCTCGAGCAGTTCCTGGTGGACGCTTACTGGGGTGAGCCCGACTATCTCCTCATCGACATGCCGCCAGGGACCGGGGACGTGGCGCTGTCTCTCGGTCAGTATCTCCCGCGGACCGAGGTGCTGGTCGTCACCACCCCGCAGCCGGCCGCCCAGCGGGTGGCCCAGCGCTCGGCCTATGCCGCCAAGCAACTGAACCTTCCCGTGCGCGGCGTCATCGAGAACATGTCGTGGTTCACCGGTGACGACGGTGTGCGGTACGAGCTCTTCGGTGCCGGCGGCGGCGACGCTCTGGCCGATGCCCTCGGTGTCGCGCTGCTGGGAAGGATCCCTCTCGTGCCCGCCCTGCGGCGCGGCGGTGACGACGGCGTCCCCGTGCGCCTGTCCGATCCCGACGGTGAGGCGGCCCTCGCCTTCGAGGCGCTGGCCGATCGGGTGGAGGCACTCGGCCCCTCCCGGATCTACCGACGGGAACTCACCCTGCGCTGAGCGCCCGTTCGCCTCGGCACCGGCCCGGTCGTGGGTCGGCGAGGCTGTTCAGCCGTGCCCGACGTCGTCGATGCCGCGCGGCAGGCTCCGGGGGTCCCATCCGAGATCGCCAACGGCGGCGGCCATGGCGAAGCGGTCGGTCATCCCGGCCACGTAGGCCACCGCCGCGTGCACGGCGTCGGAGCTGCCACCGGCCAGCCCCCCCGTCTCCTGCACACCGGGGATGCGGTTCGGTTGATCGGCGAAGTGCTCGACCAGATCGCGCAGCATGGCGACGACGGCGGTGCCCTGGGCCACCGACGCGGGGCGGAAGTAGACGTGTTCGTAGTTGCCCTGGCGGAACGAGGCCAGGGCGTCGGCCAGGTCCTCGTCCATCCCCACCTTGCCCGACGCCAACGTGGCCCCGGTCACGCCCTGGATGAAGGAGTGCAGTTGATGCGACCGGGTCTCGCCGCATCGTTTGCGCACCGCCTCGGGCAACAGTGCTGGCGTCACGATGCCGGCCGACACGGCGTCCTCCCAGTCGTGGCAGACGTAGGCGATGCGATCGGCCCAGCTGACGACTTCCCCCTCGGGGGTCGAGGGAGCGGGGCGGGACCACGAGTGGTTGCGGATCCCGTCGAGGGTCTCGACACAGAGGTTCAGGTCGGCGACGGACACGTCGGCTCCCCAGACGGCGTGATCGAAGCCGTCGGTGAGAAAGATCCCGAGGGCGTCCTCGCTGGCATGGCCACCGGGCCCGTGACCGCAATCGTGGCCGAGGGCGATCGCCTCGGTGAGAGCCACGTTCAGCCGGCAGGCTCGGGCGATGCCGGTGGCGACCTGGGCCACTTCCAGGGCGTGGGTGAGGCGGGTCCGTTGGTGGTCGGCCGGGAAGATGAAGACCTGGGTCTTTCCGGCCAGACGGCGGAAGGCCGACGAGTGCAGGATGCGGTCCCGGTCGCGCTCGAAGCACGTCCGGTAGGCGTCGGCTTCTTCGGCCACCGCCCGCCGCCCACCGCCGCGGGCCCGGGTGGCGCCGTCGGCCAGGGTGGCGTCCTCGGCGCCCTCGCGGTCCTCCCGATCGAGGGGGGCCACGGCGGCGCTACCCACCACGGCGGCCGAGTCGGCATGTGCCGTACGCATACCGGCCCCCCGGTGACCCGCCATGGTGGCGGCCCAGCGACGGCCCCGGTCGCTCTCGATGACGCCGGGGGGACGCCCCTCTGTGGTCGTGGTCCTGCCTCCTCGTCGTCGGGGGACGCCCACCGGCGTGCCCACCGGGGTTCACGTGGTCGAAGCCAGTGTGCCGCATCGCTGTATCGTCGGGGGCTGGCCCGTCCCGGGCCGGCGGTGATCGGAGGAACGAAGCAGGTGGACGTGCGCATCGGGATTGTGCAGAGCGCCAAAGAGG
>DATNJD010000031.1:0-4655 GCA_035604075.1 Acidimicrobiales bacterium | reverse complement strand
CCGGCCTCGACCACCGCCGGGCCAGTGAATGGATCGTGCGGACCATGCTCTCGTTCGCCATCATGCCCTCGGTCACCTTCGACATCGACGACCCGAACGCCATCCGATCCTTCGTCCACGATCACCTGATCGCCGGCCTGGCCGCCTGATCCGACCTTCCCGACCCGATCCCACCCGACCCGATCCGAAAGGACTCCGTCATGAAATTCGCCCTCTTCTACGAGATCCCCGTGGCCGAGCCCTGGGACGCCGAGTCCGAGCACCGGGCGTACAAGAACACGCTGGAGCAGGCGCTGGCCGGTGAACGGTTCGGCTGGGACGCGTTCTGGACAGTGGAGCACCACTTCCTGTCCGAGTACTCCCACTGCTCGAACCCCGAGATCCTGTACGGCGCCATCGCCGCCCAGACGACGCGGATGCGTCTCGGCTATGGCGTCCGGCTGATGCCGCAGCCCTACAACCATCCGGTACGGACGGCAGAGTCCGTGGCCGTGCTCGATCTCATCTCCGACGGCCGCGTCGACTTCGGCACCGGTCGCTCGGCGACCCGGGCGGAACTCGAGGGCTTCGGCGTGGACCCGGCCCAGTCGCGGGCGATGTGGCAGGAGGCCATCGGCCAAGTGGTCGGATGTTGGACGAACGACGAGTACGAGTTCTCGGGCCGGTTCTGGAACATGCCCAAGCGGCGTGTCCTGCCGAAACCCCTGCAGAAGCCGCACCCGCCCATCTGGGGGGCGACGACGAGCGAGGACGGCCACCGCCAGGTCGGTGAGCTCGGCCTCGGCCTATGCTCGTTCGCCGTCGGCATCTCGCCGGCGGAGATCAAGGCGAAGGTGGACATCTATCGGGCCGCCGTCGAGGCGTGCACCACCCCCCTGGGTGCCTTCGTGAACAACCATGCCGCAACGTTCACCATGGCCATGTGCGCCCCCGACCGGCAGCAGGCCATCGACGCGGCGCGCAAGTCCTTCGAGTGGTACCCGGCCAAGGGGGCGAGCCAGATCGCCACCGTGGCCCAGTGGATGGCCGAACGGAAGGAGGACCTCGGCACCTATTCCTATGCGGCGGACCTGAAGAAGACCGAGGACGCCGGGCTGCTCGACATGATCAGCCTCGAGTACCTGATGGAGGCCAACGCCTGTGTTCTCGGGACTCCCGACGAGTGCGTGACGATGTGCAGGCTCTACGAGGAAGCAGGCATCGACCTGCTGCTATGCCTGGTGAACCCCTACAACGTCTCGCACGAGGCGGTCATGCAGACCATCGAACTGATGGGGACCGAGGTGATCCCCAAATTCCGCTGAGAAGGGGGGTTCCGGCAGCGACGCTGCCGTTCGTCTTAAATACGGGCATCCCGGCGCAACGAGGAGGAAGGGGGACGCGGTGAACCTGAATATGGATCCGGAGCTGGCCGAAGTCCTGGCGGCATTGCCCCTGGACCCCTCCGGAAGCCTCGGCGACGCCAACATGATCCAGATACTGCGCTCGACGCCGGACATGCTGGCCATGTTGGGGACCACGCTGGCCACGGACGACAGGGTGACGGTGGAGAACACCCAGATCCCCGGGCCCGACGGCGCCCCCGAGGTGGCGGTGCGGATCTACACCCCCAAGTCGTCGGGCTCCCCCGTCCCGGCCATCGTCTATTTCCACGGCGGTGCCTTCGTGATCGGCGACCTCTACACCGAGGAGCACCGGTGCCTGCGGCTGGCCGCCGACGGCGGCTGTGTCGTCGTGTCGGTGGACTACCGCTTGGCGCCCGAGAACCCGTTCCCGGCCGGAGTCGAGGACTGCTACACGGCCCTCGTCTGGGTGGCCGCCAACACCGGCGACCTCGGAATCGATGGCGATCGGATCGCCGTGGCCGGAGCCAGCGCCGGCGGGGCGCTGTCGGCGGCTGTTGCCCTGATGGCCCGTGACCGCGCCACGGTACCGCTGGCCCTGCAGATGCTGATTTACCCGGTGATCGACGACCGGATGGAGACGCCGTCCATGCGGGCTTTCAGCGCGACGCCTGTCTGGAATTCTGTCAGCAATTCCCAGATGTGGGACCACTACCTCGGGGCGAAGCGGGACTATGTCTCCAACTACGCCGCCCCGGGTCGCTGCACCGACCTGTCCGACCTGCCCCCCGCCTACGTGATGACGGCGGAATTCGACCCACTGCGCGATGAGGGCATCGTCTATGCCCAGCGCCTTCTCCAGGCCGGGATTCCCACCGAGCTGCACTGCTTCAACGGGGCCTGCCACGGCTTCGACCTCATCGCCCCCGCCATCGAGCTGTCACGCCGGGCCGTCGACGAGCAGGTGTCGGCCGTCGTGCGGGCCCTGGGGACGCCGCGCGACTAAGCGCCCCGTGACCAGGTGGCCGCCTCTTCACCGAGGTCGATGCGCCTGGTGAGATCGACGGCGTCGAGCAACCGGCGGTCGTGGGAGACGAGGAGGACCGTCCCGTCGAAGCCCGACAGCGCTTCCTCGATCTGTTCGACGGCGGGGAGGTCGAGGTGGTTGGTGGGCTCGTCCAACACGAGGAAGTTGACCTCACGGGCCTGGAACATGGCGAGCTCGGCCCGGGGGCGCTCACCGGGCGAGAGCAGAGCCCTCGGCCGGCTCAGATGGTCGGGGCCCAATCCGAACTTGGCCAGCAACGACCGTGCCTCGGGCACCGTCAAACCGCACCGGTCGATGACGATGTCGAGAATCGACGTCCCACCGCCGTCGGCCGCGCTCGACGGCCGGCGATCCTGGCCCAGCTCCCCCACGACCACACTCGGGCCCAGCCAGGCCGAGCCCTCGGCCAGGGGCAAACGCCCGAGCAGGGCGTCGACCAACGACGTCTTTCCCGACCCGTTCGGCCCCACCAGCCCGATGCGCTCCGCCCATCCGATCTCCAACGTGACCGGCCCCAGACGAAAATCGCCGCGCTCGACGACGGCCCCGTCGAGGCGGGCCACGACAGCACCCGCCCGTGGCGCCTGTTCGATGGTGAAGCGCAGGTCCCAGCCCTGCCACGGCTTGTCGACAGGATCCAGACGTTCGATGGCGCGCTCGGTCTGGCGTGCCCGCGACGCCAATTTCTCGGTCCGGTTGATCCGGAAGTCCCGCTGCGCCTTGTCGTGGTCACGGGGATCGCGACGCTCGCGCCGCACGGCCGAAGTTGCCCACTGGCGTTCCCGGCGGGCCCGGTCGGCCAGCTCCCGACGCTGGCTCATGTTGACGGCGTATGCCTCCTCGGCGTGACGGCGGGCCGTGGCCCGCTCTTCCAGGTAGGCCGACCATCCGCCGCCGAACAACCGGGCGGTGTGATCGTGCTCGTCGAGTTCCAGCACCGACGTCACGGTGGCGTCGAGGAAGGCCCGATCGTGGGAGACGATCACCATGGCACCGGAGCGCTGCGCCACCAGGGCCTCGAGACGTCGGAGCCCGTCGAAGTCGAGATCGTTGGTGGGTTCGTCGAGGAGGGTGATGTCGAAACGCGACAGGACGATGGCGGCCAAGGCGACACGGGCGGCCTGGCCGCCCGACAGGGTGGCGGCATCCTGCTCGGCGATCCCGGGAGGCAGACCGAGCTCGTCGAGGGTGCCGGCGATGCGGGCGTCGAGGTCGGCCGCCGACAACCCGTCGTACCTCTCGAGGGCCAGCGCGAAGCGTTCATCGGCACCGGGCGCGCCGGCGCCGAGCGCTTCCCCGGCCGCCGCCAGCTCGGCTTCGGCCCCGGCCACTCCCGTCCGCCGGTAGAGGGCGTCACGCACCGTCTCGCCCGGTGGGTGGTCGTGCTCCTGGGTCAGGTAGCCGACCGTGGCGCTCGGTGGATCGAGACGGACGGTACCGGCGTCGGGCGCATGGAGCCCGGCCAAGATCTGGAGCAAGGTGGACTTGCCCACCCCGTTCGGACCGACGACGCCGACGCATGACGCCGGCGCCACGGTGACCGAGACGTCCTTCAGGACGGTGGCGGCACCGCGGTCGAACGAGAGCCGGGTCGCGACAAGGGTGGCGGGAATACGAGAACGCACGGGCACGGACAGCCTCCGAAGGAAAGGGACAAGGACCGGAAGGCGGGCGTTCTCATCGCACCTCTCCACTGTACCGGCGAAAACGCCCGAGCGGTGGCGTCGCTAGCGGTACCCGTCCCTAGCGGTGAACGGTCTTGCCCCCCGTGCCCCCCGACATGCGCAGTCGGGCGAGGGAGAACGGCGCCAGATCCTCCGGCGACCCGAGCTCCGGGTCATGGTCGGTGCCGGTGGCCAGGTCGGCCATGAGTTCCCCGAGGAGCGGGGCGAATTTGAACCCGTGGCCCGAGGTGCCGGCCCCGATGACGACGGAGCCGATGCGGTCGACGACGAAGTTGCCGTCGGACGAGTTGTCGTACACGCATCGCTCGGTGGCGACGGGCTCGGGGACGAGCCCCGGTAGGACGCGTCGCGTCGACTCCGACAGCTGAGCGAGGAGAGAAGGATCGACCCGGTCCACACTGCCATCAGGGTCGTCAGGGTCGTGACGAGATCGGTCGAGGTCCTCGAGGGTGACGGCGGGCCCGCCGCCGTGGAGGGCCACCTTCACCAGTCCGCTCGACAGGACGGGAAGTCCGTAGAACCAGGGACGACGGCGCTCCACGAACACCGGGACGTCGTCGACCGTAGCGCCGACACTCC
>DATNJD010000030.1:0-2934 GCA_035604075.1 Acidimicrobiales bacterium | reverse complement strand
ACCCAGGTGAAGGTCGTGCCGCAGTCGGGGTCGGCCCGGTTCAGGTAGTAGTAGGCGGCGGCGATGAAGAGCATCGGGATGAAGGCCAGGATCATCACCGACGGGGCGAAGAGGCCGACGGCCAGCGTGACGAAGCCGAGCGACGCCGCCATGCTGTAAGCGGGGGCCGTGGAGGCCACCCCGATGACGAGGCTCGAGAGCATCCCGAGCGCACCGACCTTGAGGCCCTTGCCGGCGGACTCCTCGGGTACCGAAGAGACGCCCACTTCTCCCGTCGTGACCGCCATCGAACCCCGCTTCCCTCCGAAGACCTCCGTCAGCGTTGCGAGCATATTCGCAGAAGATCCCCGTTCTGACAAGCAACTTCGTTGTCAAAATGGGAGGTGGACCACTGATTCGGTTGCCAATGCCGGTAAGGGCGGTCAGGATGGCATGTGTCTGCGGGCGTGCGAAGGAGGAAGTTATGACGACCGTCGCCGGCGTCGATGTGACGCTCGGAAACTTCATCGGGGGGGCCTTCCACCCCGCAGGAGACGAGGCCCATGCCGTGATCGACCCCGCCACCGCCGCCATCCTGGCCGAGGTCCCGGGGTCCTCTCCGGCCGACGTCGACGCGGCGGTGGCCGCCGCCGCCGGCGCCTTCGAGGCCTGGTCGGCCACCACCCCGGCCGAACGCAGCGCCGCCATCCTCGCCATCGCCGAGATCATCGAGGACAACGCCGACGCTCTGAGCGCCCTCGAATCGGCCAACGTGGGCAAGCCCATCGCCGCCATGCCCGAGGAGATCAGCTTCGCCGTCGACAATCTCCGCTTCTTCGCCGGCGGCGCCCGTCTGCTCGAGGGCCGGGCCGCCGGCGAGTACCTGACCGGCTACACCTCGATGCTCCGACGCGATCCCGTCGGCGTCGTGGCCTCCATCGCCCCCTGGAACTATCCCCTCATGATGGCCGTCTGGAAGTTCGGTCCGGCCCTGGCCGCCGGCTGCACCGTCGTGCTGAAGCCGAGCGAGCTCACCCCCCTGACCTCGCTCAAGCTGGCCGAGCTCGTCGCCGACGTGCTGCCCCCCGGCGTCTTCAACGTCGTCACCGGCGCCGGCCCCGTCGGGGCGGCCCTGGTCGAGCACCCCGGGGTGGACATGGTCTCGTTGACCGGCTCGGTGCCCACAGGCAAGGCCATCGCCGAAGCGGCCAGCCGGACGCTCAAGCGCGTCCACCTGGAGCTCGGCGGCAAGGCCCCGGTCATCGTCTTCGACGACGCCGATCTCGACGATGTGGTGGCGGGTGTCAAGCTGGCCGGCTTCGTGAACGCCGGCCAGGACTGCACGGCCGCATGCCGGGTCATCGCCGGCCCCCGGATCCACGACAGCGTGGTCGACGCCCTCTCCGGCGCCGCCCGCAGCATTCCCGTCGGCGACCCCGGCGACGAGGACACCGAGCTCGGCCCCCTCGTCTCCGCCCGTCAACGCGAGCGGGTCGTCGGCTTCGTCGACCGCGCCGTGGCGGCGGGGGCCACGGTGGCCACCGGCGGCCATACCCTCGACCGCGCCGGTTGGTACTACGAGCCGTCGGTCATCTTCGGCGTGGGCCAGGCCGACGAGATCGTCCAGCGCGAGGTCTTCGGACCGGTCGTCTCGGTCCAGAAGATGGCCTCGGAGGACGAGGCCATCGCCATGGCCAACGGCGTCGACTACGGCCTCGCCGCCAGCGTCTGGACCACGAACATCGGCACGGCCATGCGGGCCGCCGCCCAACTCCGCTTCGGCACCGTCTGGATCAACGACCACATCCCCCTGGTGTCCGAGATGCCCCACGGGGGGTTCAAGCACTCCGGGTACGGCAAGGACATGTCCATGTACGCCATCGAGGCCTACACGGAACCCAAGCACGTCATGGTCAAGTGGTGAGGATGAGCACGCGATGACACCGGCATTCACCGACGCCGACACCGAGAGGATCACGGCCCGAGCGCAAGAGATCTTCGCCGCCGAGATGGCCACGCTGGCCGATGCCACGCGCACCTCGGCCGCCCTCTTCGAAAGAGCCAGGGCCACCATGCCCATGGGGGTGGCATCGTCCTTCCAGGCGGCCGACCCCTATCCCATCTACCTCTCCCACGGTCGTGGCGCCGAGGTCACCGACGTCGACGGTCGCTCCTACTTCGACTTCCACAACGGCTTCGGCGCCATGGCCGTGGGCCACGCCCATCCCAGGATCGTCGCCGCCATCGAGCACGCGGCGCGCACGGGAACACACTTCGCCGTGACCACCGAACCGACCGTGGCCCTGGCCGAGGAGCTCTGCCGGCGCTTCCGCCTCGAACGTGTCCGCTTCACCAACTCGGGCACCGAGGCCACCATGGACGCCATCCGCGTGGCTCGTGGTGTCACCGGCAAGGACGTCATCTGCAAGATCGAAGGCTCCTATCACGGGCACCACGACGCCGTGATGTTCTCGGTCACCCCCGGCCTCGACCTGGTGGCCACCACCGCCGAGGACGCCCGGACCGACGACGTCCCGGCGTCCAAGGGCATACCCAAAGGCATGGCCCAGTGGACGCTGGCCGTCCCCTTCAACGACCTCGGCGCCGTCGAGCGGCTCTTCGCCCGGCGGGCGCAGGATCTGGCCTGCTTCATCATCGAGCCGGTGATGATGAACATCGGCATCGTCCTCCCCCAACCGGGCTATCTGGAAGGGCTCCGGGAGCTCTGCACATCGCACGGAGTCGTTCTCATCTTCGACGAGGTCAAATGCGGGGCGACGATCGCCGAAGGAGGCGCCATCGAACGCTTCGGCGTCCAGCCCGACCTGGCCTGCTTCGCCAAATCGGTGGCCGGAGGAACGCCGGGCGGTGCCTTCGGTGGCAAGGCCGAGCTCATGGACCACATCGGCGACGGCATCGCCCAACAGGGGACGTTCAACGGCAACCCCCTGGTCT
>DATNJD010000029.1:0-3928 GCA_035604075.1 Acidimicrobiales bacterium | reverse complement strand
GTGAGCACGCCCCTGTATGCCGAGGTGCTGGCCCAGGCCGACGAGATCGACGCCGCCCTGCAGGCAGCCGAGGACGAGGGGGCCGACTGATGGCGTGGGGTGGCGGATGGGGCGGCGGCGGTGGTGGGGTCGGCGCTGGTCCTCCCGGCGCGCCCGTGGCCGGGCTGCCCTTCGGGGGCATCCCTCAGGAGTTGCAGAAGGGCGTCGATCTGCTGCTGGCCGACGAGCCGGAGCAGACGGAGCCGACCGTCGTCTTCACCCAACAGGCCGGTGCCGACGAGGGCGCTCGCCTGACGCTGTGGCGTCTGCTGCTGCGCTACCCCGGCATGCTGGTGGCGTCCGGCGTTCTCATCGTGATCCTGAGCGTGGCTCTGCAGCTCGGGCCGTGGCTGACCAAGATCGCCATCCAGGACGGGATGATCCCCGACCGGCACAACCACTATCACTTCAGTGCCGTCGTCTTCGCCGCGCTCGCCTACCTGGCGGCCACGACGATCGGTGCCGTGTGCCAGCGGTCGCAGGTGAAGGTGACCGGTCGGCTGGCGGCCGGGGTCATGAACGATCTGCGGGTGAAGATCTTCACCCATCTGCAACGGCTGTCGCTCGACTTCTTCACGGCCGAGAAGGCCGGGGTGATCATGACGCGGATGACGAGCGACATCGAGAACCTGCAACAGCTGCTGCAGGACGGACTGGCCCAGTTCGCCATTCAGGGGCTGACGATGGTCGTGATCTCCGTGTTCCTGTTCACCACCAATGTGAAGCTCGCCTTCATCACCCTGTTCCTCATCGTCCCCGTCCTGACGGCGATGTCGGTATGGTTCCACCGTCGATCGGAATTCGGTTACGACAAGGTGCGCGACGGCATCGCCAACGTCATGGCCGACCTGTCCGAGAGTCTGCACGGGGTGCGGATCGTGACGGCGCACAACCGGCAGCGTCGCAACGTCGTGCACCACCGCAACGTGGTCGGGGAGTACCGCGACGCCAACAATTACACGGCCCAGATCAACTCCGTGTATGGACCCGGAACGCAGCTGATCGGCGTGCTCGGCCAGGCCGTCCTGCTCGCCATCGGCGGCGACATGGTGGTGAACCACACTCTGAGCCCCGGTGCCCTGGTCGAGTTCTTCTTGTACCTGAACCGGTTCTTCGCGCCGATCCAGCTGCTGGTCCAGCAGTACAACTCGTTCCAGCAGGGCCAGGCATCGATCCTGAAGCTGCGGACTCTGCTCGACACCGAGCCGGACGTGAGAGAGGCGCCTGACGCCACGCAGCTTCCGCCGGTCCGGGGGGAGATCGTCTTCGACAAGGTGGCCTTCGGTTACGACCCCGCCGTCCCCGTCATCCATGACGTGAGCCTGACCATCGCACCGGGAGAGACGGTGGCCTTCGTCGGGCCCACCGGGGCGGGGAAGTCGACGCTGGCCAAGCTGATCGTGCGCTTCTACGACCCGACCGAGGGGCGGGTGCTGATCGACGGGCACGACATCAAGTCGGTCACCCTGGAATCGTTGCGGCGGCAGCTCGGTGTGGTGCCCCAGGAGCCCTTCCTCTTCGCCGGGACGATCCGGGACAACATCTCCTTCGCCCGTCCCGACGCCACCGACGCCGAGGTGGAGGAGGCGGTGCGGACGGTGGGGTTGAGCGACCTGATCGAAAGGATGCCCCAGGGGGTGGACACCATCGTCCACGAGCGGGGGCAGTCGCTGTCCTCGGGGGAGCGGCAGCTGATCGCGCTGGCCCGGGCCTTCCTTGCCCATCCCCGGGTGCTCGTCCTCGACGAGGCCACGTCCAACCTCGACCTGCAGTCCGAGACGAAGATCGAGGCCGCCCTCGACATCCTCCTCGAGGCCCGCACGGCGGTGCTCATCGCCCACCGGCTGTCGACGGCCATGAAAGCCGACCGGATCGTGGTGGTCGACGAGGGCCGGATCGTCGAGGTCGGTCCCCACGACGAGTTGGTGGCGGCCGGCGGCCGGTACGCCGAGATGTATGCGACCTGGTCCAGCCAGGCCCAGGGCGCGTCCGCCCCCCACCATTGAGCGTGGCCCGGCCGACCGTGGCAGGGTTGGGGAGGGGAAGAACGTCGCGGAGGTGTGAGATGGGGAAGTGGGACCGCAGTGAATTGCAGGCCGCGCACGACCGGTTCATCGTGGCCGCCGACGAATCGGCGAGTAGCGGGAACTGGACGAAATGGGCCGAGATGTTCACCGAGGACGCCGAGTACATCGAACATCACTACGGCCGCTTCCACGGACGCCGGGAGATCCTGGGCTGGATCTCCATCACCATGTCGGAGTGGCCCAACAGCGAGATGACGACGTTCCCGCACGACTGGTGTGTGTGCGACGAGGACGGCGGTCGGTGGATCTGCCAGATCGAGAACCGGTTCAAGGACCCCGGCGACGGTGAGATCTATCAGGCGTCGAACATCACGATCCTGACCTATGCCGGGAACATGCAGTTCTCCAGCGAGGAGGACGTCTACAACCCGGCGACCTTCGCTCCCGTGGTGAAGGCGTGGATCGATGCATCACGCGCCCACAGCCCCGGCTGACAGGTCTCAGCGCGCACTGAGAATGCCGTCTGGATCGGCCTGCCAGCCGGAGAGGAGTTGACGGCCCAGGCGGTCGCACGACCAGCGCAGGGGCCCGTCGTCGGCCAGGATGGCCCCGAGAACCGCCGTCGCCGCGATGGCTGACGGGGTGATGAATTCGTCCACGGCGGTGCGGCCTTCGTGCATGGACTGCGCCATGGTCTCGTAGCCGGGGCACTCCGCCGCCTCAGGGGGCCGGGCCGAGGCGGCCAGCATGTCGGTGTCGACGGGACCGGGCATGATCTCGACGACGCGGATGCCGAACGGGGCGACCTCGGCCCGCAGCGACTCACCCATGGTCTGGACGGCAGCCTTCGACGCCCGGTAGACGGAGTAGAAGGGAACCGACATGGCGAGCGATGCCGAGGTGATGTTGCAGATGACCCCGCCTCCTGCTGTCCGCATGAGGGGGACGGCTCGGCGGGTGACCTCGACGAGACCGAACAGGTTCGTCTCGAAGACGTGTCGCCATTGGGCCATGGGGACGGCTTCGACCGGCAGGTAGTCGGCCTCGGTGCCGGCGTTGTTGACGAGGACGCGCAGTCCGTCGGGCAGCTCGATGGAATCGGGCTCGGTGACGTCCAGGCGGGTCACCGTGATCGTGCCGGAGCCGCCGCGCACCGCTTCCCGCAGTCCGGCGCCGGCTTGGGGGTCCCGCATGGTGGCGACGACGTCGAAGCCGGCCCGGGCCAACTCGATGGCGATGGCCCGACCGAAACCGCGACTGGCCCCGGTGACGACAGCGATCCCTTGAGCGTCCATGGCGATTCTCCCGAGTCTGTTCGTCCGAGACAGTAGGCGAGATCGAATGGAACCTTTCGGAGGATCTAGGCGTCATGTCAGTGTGGAGGGTGTCACGAGGGAAGGCACGGTGAGGATCATGGCCGGTTCGATGGCCGATTCCGATCTGGCCGACCTCTACCGCCGCCAGCGTGAGCCGATGATTCGGTTCGCCCGTCTCCTGGCCGGATCGGGCGGAGTGGCGGAGGAGATTGTCCAAGAAGCCTTCCTCAAGCTTCACCAACTCGGTGAGCGCCCACGGAATCCTGACGGCTACCTGCGGACCGTGGTCGCCAACCTGGCCCGCAGCCATCTGCGACGACTCGGGGTCGAACGCCGCATGCCGGCCGGGCGCCGGATCACCGTCGGCGATCCGGAGATAGACGAGACGTGGGCCGCCGTCTGTCGGCTGCCGTTCCGTCAGCGGGCCGTGTTGGCGCTGCGGTTCTACGAGGACCTTCCCGAGGCGGATATCGCTCGCATCCTCGACTGTCGGCTGGGAACGGTGAAATCGAGCCTGCACCGCGGGCTCTCGAAACTGAGGGAAGA
>DATNJD010000028.1:0-2566 GCA_035604075.1 Acidimicrobiales bacterium | reverse complement strand
CCCGGTCGGCCAGGACCGACGCCCCGCCGGCCAGGGCGGCCAACTCGGCCGCCAGGGTGGACTCGGGGGCCGGCTTCAAGGTGGCCGGATTGCCGTCCCACCAGCCGCCATAGAGCCGCCAGATGTTGCGCACGACGAACTCGGGCTCGTCGTACACGGGGCGGAGATAGGGCCGGTCGAGGAGGTGGGCGGGGGCGGCCACGGTGTGGAGGATCTCGTCCAGGCGGGCGCCGGAATTCATGAGGGCCAGGGTCTGGTCGACCAGGGAGTCGAGAAGGTCGGCGGTGTCGGTGAGAGCCTGGCGGACCCGGTCGGCCCCCACGACGGGAAAGCCGTGACCGGGGAGCAGGAATTCCGGCCCCAGCGCCACCATCTCCCGCAGGGCCAGTGCCCACTCCCGCGGGTAGCGCTGGACCTTCTGGGGGTTGCCGGCGTTGGGGGAGGCCCAGATGAAGAGGTCACCGCTGCAGAGCACCTTCTTGTCCGGTACCCATGTCCAGGTGTGGTCGTCGGTCTCCCCCCGGGCGTGGTGGAGCTCGAACCCCACGCCGCCGACCTCGAGCGACAGACGGTCGGTGTAGGTCCGGTCGGGGTAGCGGTAGGTGGTGGGCCACTGGAGACCGGGGACACCGAACTGGCGTTGGTTGATGACGGCGTTGTAGCCGGCGGTGAAGATGTAGCGGTCGAAGCGGGCGGGAAGAGCGTCGTGGGCCACCACGACCGGCATCGACCAACCGCGCTCGCTCGCCTCCTCCTCGAACACCGGGACACCGAAGACGTGGTCGATGTGGCCGTGGGAATAGATGGCCGTGTCGAGACGCAGGTCCGACCACGAACGAAGGGTCCGATGGACGGCGCCGGCCACGAAGGCAGATCCGGTGTCGACGAGCACCAACCCCTCATCGGTGGTGAAGGCCGAGACGTTGGCGAAGGACGGAACGAAGGCGACCCCGCCGGTTATCTCGGCCAGGCCCTCATTGTGGCCACCGACAGGGTGCAACTGCGTCGTCTCGAGGTCGCCGCGCCACAGCTTGTCGGCCAATTCGAGCACGCCGTCCGCCATGGATCGCCCCCTTCCTCGCGGGAGCGACGATCCTACGGCACCTGTCGCCGTGCCGACAGGGGTCGCCGTGCCGACAGGGGTCGCCGTGCCGACTGGGGTCGCCGGGACTCAGGGCCGGGCCCGGCGCCAGGCGCGTTGCAGACGTCGGGTGTGGCCGCCGATCCGACGAGCGTGCGTGTCCAAGGTGGGCTGGACCTCGGGTAGACGGCTCTTCGCCTCGGCCGTCATGCGGCCCAACCCGCGAATGGCAGAAAGGGCCCGACCGGACGGGGGCTCGTCCGGCGCCCGGCTCGGTCGGGCCCCGGGGTCCAGTGGGGAAGGCGCCAAGGTGGGGGCGACTGCGGCCCTTGCCGGTGAACGGCCCCCGCGTCCGACCGAATACCGCGTCAGGGTGGCCAGACGGACCCAGGCCAGGGCCGACAGCTCGACAACCACGATGCCGACGGCACCGGGGCGCAGAGGCCGCACGAGAGGGGCCACCGCAATGAATCCGGCGGCGGCGATGTCGAGCACGGCGTGCAGGCGCGGCCCGCACACCCGGACGATCCCGAGTGGACCCCGTGCCGTCAGGGCAAGGACCCCGAAGATCACCCCACCGGTGAGGAGAAGCTCAGAGCGCCCGATGTGGACCGAGAGAACGACGAGGCCGACGGCCAGGAGATATTCGAGGAGCTGATGAAGCCAGAAGGCGATCGGGCGCTGCCGACGGGCGGTGCCGGCGGTGCTGTCGGGAGCGACGCCTGTTCTAGCTCTTCGACGCGCTGGGCCCGTCACCGTCGGCCGACGGCGCCTTGTCGCTTCCCGTCTCCTCGGCCTTGCCCTCCTCGAGGCCCTTCTTGAACTGCGATTGGGCCGAACCGAGAGATCGAGCCAGCTTGGGGATCTGGGTGCCCCCGAAGAGGACGACGACAATGACAACGAGGACGATGATGCCGTCCACACCGAATATCTCAGCCAGAACTGGGTGCACGGGTGCCTTCCCTCTTCCGGAGCCCGTGGATGGGCGGGACCCTGTCCACAGGTTAGACCTGCCCGGGCCGGGGCGACACCCGCCCCGCTCGGCGCCCGGGCCGAGGTCTATCCGGCCAGGAAGACGCCCAGGACCAGGGCGGTCACCGACGAGAGGGCGGTGACCGCTCCCCAGACGGCGAGTCCCGCCTTGCCGGTGGCCCGGCTGTGCAACCCGGCCGCGAGTCCGGCGAGAAGAACGACGGCGATCTTGACCCCGACAACGGCCTGCCAGGCCTTGGGCTGACCGGCGTGGGTGGCCGACACGTTCCAGAGCCCAGTGAGCAGGAGCACGCCGTAGGCCGGCCATTCGATGCGGGCGAAGGCCCGGGCTAGGGTGCGGGCGGCACCCTCGCCCAGGCCCCGCGCGACGGGGACGAGCCCGGCCAGGGTCAGCTGGCCGCCGACCCACACACTGGCCGCCAGGACGTGGAGCGACAGCCGGACCCCGTCGAGGGCCGGCGCCAGCGAGGCCGGTCCGGTGACGGTCACGGC
>DATNJD010000027.1:0-6889 GCA_035604075.1 Acidimicrobiales bacterium | reverse complement strand
CCCGGCGGGTCTTCTCGTCCAGGCGCCATTCTCCGTAGGTCACGGCCCGCCGCGGGGTCGGGACCCCACAGGCCTGCGTCCGACTTTCCGCGGCGATCCGGTTCCTCCTCGTGGTCGGCGGCGTCCTGGTCGTCCCGGTGGAGCGGCGGGCCGGGGCCGGGGCGGGGCCGCCGTCGGTGGTCCAGGGCAGCGGGGGCTGGTAGAGGCGCTTGTGCCGAGGCACGTTTCCGTTCTTTGTCACCTGTCCAGGGTGGCATCAGGGTGTAACACTCTGGTCGTGCACCGCTATGGGATTACCGTTCCGTTCGACCACGTGCCTCTGTCCGACCATTGGACCTGGTACGAGCGCCTGGCCAAGCTCGGCTACACCGACGTCTGGACGGGCGAGGCCAACGCCGCCGACGGGTTCACCCCGTTGGCCCTGGCCGCCGTGGCCGCTCCCACGCTGCAGCTGGGGACGGCCGTCGTGCCCGTCTACACCCGGGGCCCGGGCCTGCTGGCCATGCAGGCGGCCACCATGGCCGAGCTCGCCCCCGGCCGCTTCGCCCTCGGCGTGGGATCGTCCTCCGACGTCATCGTCGAGAGATGGAACGCCGTCGCCTTCGACGAGCCCTACAAGCGCGTCCGGGACACCGTCCGCTTCCTCCGCCTGGCCCTCACCGGCGAAAAGGTGGACGTCGAGTACGAGACCTTCACCGTGCGCGGATTCCGCCTCGGCCGCCCGCCGGCCCAGATACCCCCGGTCTACGTCGCTGCGCTCCGCCCGGGCATGTTGCGCCTCGCCGGCCGGGAGTCCGACGGCGCCATCATCAACTGGTTGTCGGCCGACGACGTCCGCACCACGGTCCGGGAGGTGGGACCGGGAAAGGAGATCGTCGCCCGGATCTTCGTCTGTCCCACCGAGGACACCGAGCGGGCCCGGGCCGTCGCCCGCATCGGCATCGCCGCCTATCTCAACGTCGCCGTCTACGCCGAATTCCACCGGTGGCTGGGGCGGGGACCGCTCCTCGAAGAGATGTGGGCGGCATGGGGCGCGGGGGACCGTAAAGCGGCGCTGGCCGCCATCCCCGACGAGGTCGTCGACGCCCTCGTCGTCCACGGCTCCTACGAAGAGTGCCGTGCCCATATCGCCCGCTACGTCGAGAACGGCGTGACCGTTCCCGTCCTCGCCCTGCTTCCCGGTGGGGACGACCTGGCCACAACCGTCGAGGGCCTGGCTCCGGCCACCTGACGGGTTCGGGCGGTGCCCCTCGGGTTGTGGCGCCGCCCCGGTTACGACAGCAGCGCCGGCAGGGCGTCGTCGAGCGTGGCGTGCCGGAAGCGGTAGCCGCTGTCGAGCAGCCGGGCGGGCAGCACCCGCGCGCTCCCGAGCAGCAGTTCGTCGGCCAGCGGCCGACCGAGCGCCACCCTCAGGGCGAACGGTGGCACGGCCAGCACGGCCGGGCGGTGAAGCGCCCGGCCGAGCGCGGCGGTGAATTCACGATTGGTCACCGGGGCCGGGGCCGACGCGTTCACCGCCCCGGCGATCGACGGCTCCCCGATGACGTGCATCACGGCGCCGATCTCATCGGGCAGGGAGATCCAGCTGAACCACTGACGACCGGAACCGAGCCTTCCGCCGAGCCCGGCCCGAAACAGCGGGAGCTGACGTTGCAGGGCACCGCCGCGCGGTGAGAGCACCACGGCCGACCGTAGGTGGACCACCCGGATGCCCGCCCCCTCGGCATCGGCGGTGGCCGCTTCCCAGGCGCCACAGACCTCGGCCTGGAACCCGCTCCCGGGACCGCTCGTCTCGGTGAGCTCCTCGTCACCCCGGTCGCCGTAGTAGCCGATGGCCGATGCGCTCACGAGCACGGGCGGGGGGCCGCCGAGACCGGCCAGGGTCCGACTGAGAAGCGTCGTCGATGCGACCCGACTTCCGAGAATGACGTCCTTGCGTTCCGGCGTCCACCGTTTGTCGCCGATCCCGGCGCCGGCAAGATGGACGACGGCACCGGCCCCGTCGAACACACCGGTGTCGATGGTGCCCGCGGCCGGGTCCCATAGGGCCTCGCCCGGCCCCGGTTGCCGCCGGACGAGGACGGCGGTGTCGTGACCGGCCGCACCCAGGGCGCCGAGCAGCGCCTGTCCGATCAAACCACTCGCACCGGTGACCACGATCCGCACTTGCACCGCCTTTCGCTCGTGGTTGGGCCCGCCCGCCCGCCGTCGCCGCCGCCGTTCGACTATCCGGCGAAGCGCGTCCGGATCTCCTCGTCGGCGGCGCGCACCCGGGTGGCCATGTCGTCGCGATGCCGGGCCAGCGCCGCGGCCAGGCGCTCGTCAGCGAGAGCCAGGATCCGCACGGCCAGGAGCCCGGCGTTCCCGGCCCCGTTCACGGCCACGGTCGCCACGGGCACACCCTTCGGCATCTGCACCATGGCCAGAAGGGAGTCGAGGCCCCCGAGCTCGCCCACGGCGATGGGTACGCCGATGACCGGCAGCGGCGTCACCGCGGCCAGGACCCCGGCGAGATGGGCGGCCCCGCCGGCGCCGGCGATCAGGACCTTCCGCCCGTTCGCCGCCGCCTTCCGGGCGAAGTCGAGCGCGTCGTCCGGCGTCCGGTGGGCGGACAGGACCCGCACCTCGAAGCCGATGTCGAAGTCGCGCAGCACCTCGACGGCACCCTCCATCACCGGCGCGTCGGACGCACTTCCCATCACTATCGCCACGCTCATGGCAGGTCTCCCCGTCGTTGTGCCGTTGTCATGCCCGTCGGGCACGATGCGAACGGTACTGCCAGGATGAGGGCCACCGGGCCGACCCGCCGTCGACCGGGTACGCCGGCCGTGCCACCAGCGTCGGCACGAGGAGGGACAGGATGCGGATCGGGCTGAGCCTCGACATGGACGGCACCATCGACGACGTCGTGGCACGGGCCCAGGCCCTGGCCGCCACCGGCGCCGAGTCGCTGTGGTCGTCGCAGATCTTCGGGTGGGACACGCTGACCGCCCTCGCCATCGTGGGCCGGGAGGTGCCGGGGGTGACCCTGGGAACGGCCGTCGTGCCCGTCCATCCCCGTCACCCCACCATGTTGGCGGCCCAGGCGCTCACCGTGCAGGCGGTGACCGGCGGCCGTCTCGTCCTCGGGATCGGCCTGTCCCACAAGATGGTGGTGGAGGGCATGTGGGGCTGCTCCTTCGACCATCCGGCCCGCTACATGGAGGAGTACCTCTCGATCCTCGTGCCGATGCTGGCGGGGGAGCAGGTCTCGTTCCAGGGCGAGGCCCTGCGGGCCAACACCCTGGGAGCGCTCGAGACCAAAGGGGCCACCGCGCCGCCCGTGCTCGTGGCCGCCCTGGGGCCGGTCATGCTCGGCATCGCCGCCCGCCAGGCGTCGGGCACCGTCACCTGGATGGTCGGTCTCACCACCCTGGCCGAGCACATCGTCCCCACCATCACCGCGGCGGCGGCCAAGGCCGGACGTCCCGCTCCTCAGGTCGTGGTCACCCTGCCGGTGTGCGTCACGGACGACCCCGACGGGGCCCGGGAGCGCGCCGGACGGATCTTCTCCATCTATGGCCACCTGCCCTCCTACCGGGCCATGCTCGACCGCGAGGGCGCCGCCGGCCCACCCGACGTGGCCATCGTGGGCGACGAAGAACAAGTGTCGGCGGCCATCGGTCGTCTGGCCGAGGCCGGGGCGACAGAGTTCTCGGCCGCCGTCTACGGCACACCCGAGGAGGTCACGCGCGCCCGGGCACTGCTCGGCTCGCTGTCAGCGTGAGATCGTCGTGTGCTTGAACTCGTTGATCTCGGCACGGCCCACCAAGAGCTCGAGCACGTGCTCGATCGTCGCCCGCGCCAGCGCGCCGTCACCACGGGGCCGCGTCATGATCCGGACGAAGGCCGCGGACTCTCCGGCGATGAAGGTGGGCACCCCGAAGACCTGGTAGTCGTCCACGGCCGACTCGTGCGCCTTGCGGAACGCCTGGCGCGGCCACCGGTCGGCGATGGCGGCGAAGACCTCCTCCCCGTCGACTCCGTGCCGGCCGAGGACGTCGCGCAGGACGGCTTCGTCACGCAGGTCGCGTCCCTCGTCGTGACGGGCGGCGAACAGGGCGATGTGCACGTCGGGGAACCGCTCGGGGAATTGGTCGCGCACGACCAGCCCCGCCTCGATGGCGATCAGATCCTCGGCCCGCTCGGGCGCATCCCACACCGGGGTGCCGCCGTCCTCCACATGGGTCTGCGTGAGCGAGAAGGGCAGGAATTCGACATTCCAGTCGGCGCCGGCTTCCAGACCGGCGACCAGGTGCTCATGGACGTTGCGGGCAAATGGGCAGCGGTAGTCGAAGGTCACGGCGAACGGCGTCGGGTTCATGGCCTCTACAACCCCGCCGCCACTGACCACATTCCGCGGTGTTCCTGACGCCCTGAGACGAAAGGCCGATCGGGACGCCTGGGCCGATCGGGGAGAGCGACGGGCGGCTACGCCGCCGGTACGCCGTGCAGCTCGGCGCTCGGGGCCGGGGCCAGCGTCGGATCGCCCCCGAAGGCGGGACACAACGCCTGGAAGGCACACCATTGGCACAGCGGCGACGGCTTCGGCCTGAAGTCCTCGGCCTCGCACGCCCGCTCGATGGCCGTCCACACGGCCGCCGTCCGTTGCCGCAATCCCCGTAAGGCCTGGTCGGAGGGGTCCGAGGCGATGACGACGGGCTCCTTCAGGTAGAGCAGCCGGACGCTCACCGGACGCCGACCGAGAATTTGCTCACACAGCAGCGCATAGAACTGCACGCCACCCAACCGGCTCTGCTCCTGCATCTCGCTCGGCACCCGGCCCGTCTTGTAGTCGACCACGATGAACTCACCGTCCGGCGTCACGTCGAGCCGGTCGATGATGCCCCTGAGCAGCAGCCCCCCCACCTCGGCCTCGAGCAGCAGCTCCACTCCCACGGTGGTGACGGCGTTCGGGTCCTCCAGCCGGAAGTACCCGTCCACCAGTCTCTCGGCGTCGGCCAGGAAGGTGTGGGCGGCGTCGGGCGCCAGGTCGAGCTCGAGGAACTCGGGGTCCTCCTGCAGCGCGGTCCACGCCGCCGCCAACGAGACCCGGGCCGCCTCCGGGCTCCGTTCGCCGGCGGGGTGGTCCCAGAACAGACCTTCGAGGGCGCGGTGAACGAGAGTCCCCTTCACGGCCTGCGGCGAGGCCGGTTCGGGCAGCCGGTCGATCACGCTGAACCGGAAGGCCAGGGCGCAGTCCTTGAAGGTGCTCACCTTCGAGGGCGAGAGCGAGCGGGGAACGGGGAGAGCCACAGGGTCGAGGCTACGCCCCGGGTGTATCGGCCACGCGGTTCAACGAGGAGCCGACCGACCGGGCGACCGTCTCGGGGTCCTCCAAGGGCCCGAAATGCCCGAGGTCGGAGAAGACCTCCACCTGCGACTCGGCCAGCCGCCGGGCGAAACATCGGAGCGTCTCGGGCCCGATGGCATCGGTCTCGGCTCCGCACGCCAAGGTCACGGGACATCCGATCTCGTGCAAATGGGCGTAGGCGTCGTGGGCCAGGCTGTGGCCGTAGATCCGGGCCTCGTCCTCCCGGCGGCAGCGCAGTCGGATCCCCTCGGCATCGGGGCCGAAGCCGTTGTCCACGTACGCCGCCAGCACGTCGGGACGAAGTTGGTCGAACGGCGCCTTGGTGGAGAAGTTGGCCAGCGCCTCGTCGCGCGAGCCGAAGGTCTCCCGCCGCCGCCGGGCACCGGCGGACAGCGGATTGCCCTCGAGCGTGGGCGTGTGGGGCGTGTCGGCAGCCAAGACGATCGGTTCGAAGCAGTAGAGCGCGGCGAAGGTCCCCGGCCGCGACTGCTCGGCCAGCAGCAGAGCGGCGCCGCCGCAGGAATGCCCGAATCCGGTGGCGCCGTCGAGCCCGAGGTGGTCGACCACGGCCAGCACGTCTCCGGCGAATCCGTACCAGCCGAAGTCCCCCCCGGGCGGACGGTCGGAGGCCCCGTGACCGCGCATGTCGAAGACGATGCACCGGTGACGGTCGGCCAGCCGGGCGGCGAGGGGGCCGAGCACCGCTCCGCAGAAGCCGGTGGCGTGGGCGAGCAGCAGCACGGGCCCCGATCCCCCCAGCTCGTAATAGGCGATCCCCACCTCATCGGTGGTCACCGCTCGACCGCTCGGCTCGAGGACGCCGGACATCAGCGCACGCTACCGGGCCACCCCACTCACCGGGCCCCACGGTGATGGCCCACCCCCCCCAAAGCCCGGGCGACTAGACAAGGTCCATGTCGACCGGAACCCAGCGGCTCGAATGGCAACGGGGCCTGCTCTTCGAGGGAGAAGACTCCCGCCTCTTCCACCTGGCCATCAGCGGCGATCCCGAGATCGTCGGGGCCAAGCCGTCCGACCTCCTTCCCCTCTCTCTGGCGTCATGCCTCGCCTATGACGTCGTCGTCGTCCTCGAGAAGAAGCGCCAGCACATGACGGGGTTGACCGCCCTCATACGGTCCGACCAGCAAGACGAGCCTCCGTTGCGATTCCTCCGTATCGAGGTCCGCTTCGAGGTCTCCGGGGCCGTCGAGTCGGCGGCCGCCGACCGGGCCCTCGAACTGGCCGAGAAGAATTGCCCGGTCCTGGCCAGCCTCTCTCCCGACGTCGAGGTCGTCACCTCCATCGCCGTCCTCCCGAGCCCGTAGGCCGCCTCCGGTCTAACCTCTGTGCAAGGGCGTGGCGGAAGGGGGGCTCCATGCGCACGGTCCGCGTCGTCGGTGCCATCGTCGGGCTCGTCACCGTCACCTCCGGCGTCGTCGGTACCCAGGTCGCCGGGGCGGCCACGGACGACGTCACCACCTGTGCCAGCTCGGGCGCCGGGTCATTTCCGGCCGTCGTCGCCGGTGCGTCGGCCGG
>DATNJD010000026.1:0-2475 GCA_035604075.1 Acidimicrobiales bacterium | reverse complement strand
ACGCCGAGACCCTGTCGCAGGTCGCCCTGATCGCCCGCCACGGACCGGACCGGTTTCGCCGGCTCGGAACACCGGAGGCGCCCGGTTCGACGCTGGTCACCGTGAGCGGCGCCGTGCGCTCGCCCGGGGTGTATGAAGTCGAGCTCGGGACACCTGTGATCGACATCCTGCACCGGGCCGGGCTCGACTCCGAGCTGTCCGGGGCCCTGCTCGGAGGGTACGGGGGGGCCTGGCTCGCCCCGGCGTTGCTGGCCACGCCGTTCGCCCCGGCCCCTTTGAAGGCGGCCGGGGCCACCCTCGGGGTAGGGATCATCATCGCCTTGCCCGCGGGTTCGTGCGGGCTGTCCGAGACGGCCCGTATCGCCCGCTACATGGCCGGCCAGAGCGCCGGCCAGTGCGGACCCTGCGTCTACGGTCTTCCCGATATCGCCGCCGATCTCGAGTGGTTGGCAACGGGGCGGACCGACCCCCGACTGCTCGAGCGCATCCAGGCCCGGGCGTCGGCCATCGAGGGCCGCGGCGCCTGCCGACACCCCGACGGTGTGATCCGGTTGGTGCGCAGTGCCCTAAATGTCTTCGCCGACGACGCCAAGGCACACGCCGACGGCCGGCCCTGTCGGGGGCACGCGGCACCCACCGTGATGACCTTCCCCGACGACTCGGCGGTGGCGAGGAGGCCGTCATGATCACCCGGCACCGAGTGGCCCTCCGCGCGCGGGTGGACCCAGTGGCCTGTGACGCCTACGGCTACTGCGCCGAGATCCTGCCCGAGCGGGTGACGCTGGACGAATGGGGCTACCCGATCATCGACGGCGCGCCGCTCGATGCCGATCTGGTGGACCTGGCCACCCGGGCGGCAGCCGAATGTCCGCGCCGGGCGTTCCTCCTCGAGCGGGTGGCGTCCGACCGATAGGAGTGTGGAGGTGACGGTCCCACCCGACAGCGACGACCCCGATGAGGAAGAATGGATCCGTCATGGGGAGGCGATCCGTTCGCAGGTGGACCATGATCGCCGTCACCCTCGCGGCCCTGGGGGTGGCTCTCACGACCACGTCCCCGGCGGGGGCCACCAAGTCGAGCCCGTGCGGCACGATGAACCTGTCGTCCACCAACTACAGCCACGTCATCTGGGTGTGGATGGAGAACCACAGCTACACGTCCATCCTCCAGCCGACCAGTGCTGCCCACTACGAGAAATGGCTGGCCTTTCACTGCGGACTAGCCAGCAACTACCACAACATCTCGCATCCGAGCCTTCCCAATTACATCGGGGCCACGTCGGGACTGTCGGAATCCGCCGTCCAGGCCTTCTCCTCGGACTGCAGCCCCTCGTCCTCGTGCGACACCTCCAGCCCGAGCATCTTCGGCCAGGTGACCAGCTGGAAGGCCTACGAAGAGAGCATGCCGTCGAACTGCGACGCCACTGACGCGGGACCGTACGCCGTCCGCCACAATCCTCCTCCCTACTACACGACGCTCAGCGGCTGTTCGACCAATGACGTGCCCTTTACCGATCTCGGCCCGGACCTCGCCGGCAACACCTTGCCGGCCTTCTCCTTCATCACCCCCAACCTGAACCACGACATGCACGACGGCACCGTGGCCATGGGCGACCGGTGGTTGAAGCGGAACCTCCCCGCCATCTTCGAGAGCTCGGCCTACACCAGCGGCACGGTCGTGCTCTTCATCACCTGGGACGAAGGCGAGGGCGGAACTAGCAACAATTGCGCCACGAACGTCACCGATGTCGGCTGCCACGTGGTCACCATCATCGTGAGCCCGAGTACCAAACCGGGCAGTACCACGAACACGCTCTTCAACCACTACTCCCTGCTCCTCACCACGGAGCAGCTTCTTGGCGAGCCGCCCCTGGGCCAAGCAGCGACCGCCAACAGCATGCTGACTGCGTTCAATCTCTGAACGAGGCGCCTGCCGCCACTCTCAACCGTGCGACGGAGCCGGCCCGGGGCGCGCATCGGCCATTCGTCTCATGCCCTCGCGCCAGGGGACCTGCGTCCGACCGAGGACCTCGTGCATCAGCGTCACGTCGGGCCACAGCGGCCATGGGGCACGCTCGTCGTAGCGAAAGCCGACGTCTTTCCCGACCAGCTCACCGAGGTAGGTGCAGTAGTCCTCGGCGCTCACCGTCTCGCTCCCCGCCCAGTTGACGACGAGGGGAGGGATTGACGCCACCTGCAGGGCCTTGGTGCCGAGCCGCACGTAGTCGTCCTCGTAGATCGGGTTGTAGTTGTTGGGGGCGTCGGGATGAAGGACGACGTCCTTCCCGGCCCGGATCCGTTCCAGCCGGTCGGCGGGCGCCCCACCGAGCGGTCCGTAGGTGGAGAAAATACGGATGATGGTGAGAGGCACCCCGTGCTCCATCGATGCGAAGCGCGCCACCGCTTCGCCGGCGATCTTCGACAGGCTGTAGACCCCGAGGTGGACGCCGGGTGGATCGTCCTCGCGCAGGGGCCG